>CAKROP010000100.1 GCA_934373375.1 uncultured Anaerosacchariphilus sp. | reverse complement strand
TTTACGCCTCGTCAATGGCCTTACCAATATCACTTCTGCAATAAGCCTTCTCAAATCCCACCAGCTTCACTGCCTCGTACGCGTTGGCACGGGCGGTCTTCAGGTCGGGGCCTACGGCTGTGACGCCCAGCACACGGCCGCCATTGGTGACGATCTGGCCGTCCACCTTCCTGGTTCCCGCATGGAATACAGAGTAACCGTCCTTGCCCTTGAAGCTCTCCAGACCATGAATCGGGAAGCCCTTTTCATAGGCCACGGGGTAGCCGCCGGAAGCCAGCACCACGCAGACTGCCGCGTTGTCCTCGAATTCCAGATCGATCTGATCCAGGGTACCGTCCACACAGGCCTCGAACACGTCCACAATATCCGTCTTCATCCGGGGCAGGACGACCTGGGTTTCCGGATCTCCGAACCGCGCGTTGTACTCCAGTACCCGGGGTCCCTTCGGGGTCAGCATCAGGCCGAAGAAAATAACGCCCTTAAATTCTCTGCCCTCCGCAGCCATGGCGTCCACGGTCTTCTGATAAATATGCTCCCTGCAGAACTGATCTACCTCTTCTGTATAGAAGGGGCTGGGCGAAAAGGTTCCCATACCGCCCGTATTCAGTCCCTGATCCCCGTCCAGAGCACGCTTGTGATCCTGGGCAGAGGTCATGCATTTGATGGTCTTGCCGTCCACGAAGCTTAAGACGGAAACCTCACGGCCGGTCATAAACTCCTCGATGACCATCTGATTGCCTGCGGAGCCGAACTGCTTGTCCAGCATGATGGTCCGCACGCCCTCTTTTGCTTCTTCCAGATTATTACAGATCAGGACGCCTTTTCCAAGGGCAAGTCCGTCTGCCTTCAGGACAATGGGGAACTCCGCGGTCTCCAGATAAGCAAGCGCCTTTTCCGGATCGTCGAAATTCTCATAAGCCGCTGTGGGAATCCCGTATTTCTTCATCAGATCCTTGGAGAAAGCCTTGGAGCCCTCCAGAATCGCCGCATTGGCCCGGGGTCCGAAAATACGTAAGCCCTCTTTTTCAAAGACGTCCACGATACCGCCCACCAGCGGATCGTCCATGCCGACTACTGTTAAATCAATCTGCTGCTCCTTTGCGAAGGCAGCCAGCTTTTCGAATTCCATGGCTCCGATGGGAATGCACTCCGCATACTCCGCGATGCCCGCATTGCCCGGCGCGCAGTATATTTTATCAGCTTTGGGGCTCTGGGCGATCTTCCAGCAAAGCGCATGCTCCCGTCCGCCTGAACCAACGACTAAAATCTTCATAGGTTATACCTCCTTATTGGCAAGCATGTCGATAGCCTTCGGCAGCAGAATCCACTCCGCCTCTTCCATGACACGCCGCTGCAGAATCTCCGGTGTATCTCCTTCTTTTACCTCCACGGCCTTCTGTAAAAGGATGGGGCCTGTGTCGGTTCCCTCGTCTACGATATGTACCGTCGCGCCCGTCACCTTGACGCCCCGCTTCAGAGCCTCCTCATGCACCTTCAGGCCATAGAAGCCGGTGCCGCAAAAAGACGGAATCAGGGACGGATGGATGTTGATGATGCGTCCCTCGTACGCGCGGATGATTTCCTTCGGAATCACCACCAGGCAGCCTGCCAGAACCACCAGATCCGCTCCGCAGTCCTGCAGAGCTTTCAGAAGCGCCGCATTGAAGGCTTCTGTGCTGCCGCATTCCTTCCGGGTAATGCAGACTGCGGGAACGCCGTGCTTTTTTGCCCGCTCCAGAGCGTAGGCTTTCGGATTATTGCTGATAACGGAGACAATTTCTGCGTTCCGGATTTTCCCCTCATCGATGGCGTCCAGAATGGCCTGCAGGTTCGTGCCGCCGCCGGATACCAGTACTGCTACCTTTAGCATAAGGTCACTCCTTTTTCGCCCGCAGCGATTTCACCCAGGATATACGGAGTCTCGCCGGACTCACGGACTGCTGCTACGCACTTGTCCACGTCAGCCGGATCTACGGCCATCACCATACCGATACCCATGTTGAAGGTATTGTACATCATCTGCTCCTCAATGCGGCCATCCTCACGCAGCATGTGGAAGATCGCCGGAACCTCATAGCTGTCCTTTTTAATCATGGCGCGCACGCCCTCCGGCAGCATACGCGGTACGTTCTCGTAGAAACCGCCGCCTGTGATGTGGCTGCAGCCCTTGATGGTCACGCCGGCCTCTTTCACGGTGCGCAGAGCCTTCACATAGATCTTGGTCGGCTCGATGAGTGTCTCGCCCAGGGTTCTGCCCAGGCTCTCAAAGTAAGTATTCAGGAACTCTTCCTTCATCGGGAATACCTTTCGAACCAGAGAAAAGCCGTTGCTGTGTACGCCGGAGGAAGCCATACCTACCAGTACGTCGCCCGGTTTGATGGATGCGCCCGTGATCAGATTCTTCTGATCTACCACGCCTACCGCGAAGCCGGCCAGGTCGTACTCGTCCACCGGATAGAAGCCCGGCATTTCAGCGGTCTCACCGCCGATAAGCGCTGCGTTAGACTGACGGCAGCCCTCTGCTACGCCGCTTACGATGGTCGCGATCTTCTCCGGAACATTCTTGCCACAGGCAATGTAGTCCAGGAAGAACAGCGGTTCTCCGCCTGCGCAGGCGATATCGTTGACACACATAGCTACGCAGTCGATGCCGACGGTATCATGCTTGTTCATAAGAAATGCCAGCTTCAGCTTGGTTCCCACGCCGTCGGTGCCGGACACCAGCGTCGGCTGCTCCATATTTTTGAATGCTTCCATGGAAAATGCGCCGGAGAAGCCGCCGATACCGGTCAGCACTTCGGGACGCATGGTCCGCTTGATATGCTCCTTCATCAGTTCTACAGACTTGTAACCTGCTTCAATATCTACGCCTGCGTTCTTGTAATCCATTTTTCATTTCCTCCTAGTATGAGCACTTGGCGAGGTGTTTTCGAGCCTAGTGCGAATCTACTTAATAATTTTTATATCCAACTTCCTGAAGCCGCGCATCCTTCTTCTCAACCTGCTGCTTCAGGTCCTCGGAGTAGGCTTTCAGTCTCGCCAGCAGCTCCGGATCTGAAGTTGCCAGAATCTTCGCAGCCAACAGGCCTGCGTTCACGCCGCCGTTGATAGCCACCGTCGCTACCGGGATGCCGGAAGGCATCTGTACGATGGAGTACAGGGAATCTCTGCCGCCCAGGGATGTGGTGTGCATGGGAATACCGATGACCGGCATCGGGAAAATTGCCGCGCACATGCCCGGAAGATGGGCTGCCATACCTGCGCCCGCAATGATCACCTTGAAGCCCTTCTCCTCCGCACTCTTCGCATACTCAAAAAATACATCCGGCTCCCGGTGCGCTGAGATAATAGTCATCTCAAACTCCACGCCAAGCTGCTCCAGCACATCCGCCGCCTTCTTCATGATCGGCATATCGGAATCGCTGCCCATCACAATACCTACCTTAGCCATAACTGCGAACCTCCTTCGTTCTTCTGTTCCTAGCAGGAAATAACTTTCCGGCTGAACGGTACTTTGTTTTCAATAAGTATTAATTAGTTTTTCTAATAAATAGCTAATTTTCTTTTTGTTTTACTTATAAATCCAGTTTACAGGGTATCACACTCTCTGTCAACACCTAAAACATACAAAATTTCGAAACTGCTTATTTCTTTTCTACATCTCGTCAAACGGCTTATTCAGCTCTTCGGTTCCCGGCAGCACAAACCTTCCCTTCTCAATCAGCGGAATTCTGCTTCCGTCCGGTCTTACCACCCGGATGCAATCCAGCTCGTCATAGGGAATCGTAATATCCGTATGACAGTTGAAATAGGCCTTGGATACATCGGTCTTCCGAAGCAGGGAGCACTCGTTATCCCGGGCAATGATCTCCTTGCCGTCGGGATTGTACACCGGATTGTCCTCGGACCATGAATAGCAGGTGTCGCCCACTGCGAAATGGGGACCCATCTTCTCGGCAATCAGAATCGGAAGCTTCGCGCCGATATCATACCGCTTCGCCACCATATAGGCCGTGGTGTTGGTGCCGATGGCAAATTCGCCCAGAGGCAGGGTCTCATGGTTAAAGAGTACATTCGCTTTCAGGAACTTCTGATTTTCGGCCTCATCGTCGAAGTTCTTACAGCTGTAGGACGTGATTTTTCCATCTTCAAAACGGATTTCCAAATCCATATATTTCAGTTCATTCAGGTAAACCTGGCTCACATGGAGCGTACCGTGGGTACCGGTCAGCTTCGGAGAGGTAAACACCTCGCCCACCGGGATATTCACATCGGCCACGCAGTTCTCGAAGATGGCCTCCTTCGCCGGATTCTCCGGCTGCCACAGCTGCACATACATCTCCGTCCGGTTCGCCCCCGCGCCCTTCACATAGACGTACTCGCCCTGGTCCAGGGCGTCGATGAGCTTCTGCTGGATGCCCTGATACAGGTGATAATCCAGGTTGTTGATCTTCACAATTTCCCGGAAAATCTCTTCGTAATTGTCGCCAATCTCCGGAATGGGCCAGGCGATAATTGTAAAGCTGCGCTGGTCGCCGGGGATGTAACGGTTCACCAGCTGACCTGCCTCGCTGTTGTACGCTACCATCAGTTCCTGCTGCTTTGCGTCCAGATGCAGGGCCGCCGGACAGCTCTCGGGCATAAACGGATGCTCACCGAAGATCTCCATGACTGCAGGTCCCGCATGGACTGCCGCCAGCTCCTTATACTCCTCGTAGGCGCTGTGCAGCACACTTAAACGCCGCTCGTTCAGCTTCTTATCCAGATAAAGGGCCATGTCCTCCCGGTGATCAAACTCATACTGCTTGGACGGCTTAGAGCTCACATAGCCCGGGCTTCCCTGGGGACGCCGGTTGATACTGTGACGGGCTTCCCGGTAAATGATGCTTTTCAGGCCCATAGCCTCAAACTGGCTGATGGCTGCCCTTATCACCCGCTCAAAGCCCAGGGCATAGCGGATATTGACCGTCTTCTTTTTACTCAGATCGATCCCTGCCGCCACGAAGCCCATCCGATAGCCTTCGGTAAAGGTGGACGCCATGGCGTCGATCTCGCTCTGGGACAGTCCGGCCAGAAAGCGGCTGACGCCCAGCTCATTTTCCGTAATGTACTCGCCGAAACGGTACAGATAACGCGGATCACTGAGATCTGCCCCGCGGATAAGCTTCGCCGCGAAATCCAGAGACGGATCCAGCTGCTCCCGAATCCGATCCGGGATAAATACGTCGCAGTAATCACTCATATGCCAGTAGAGGATTTCTTTCAGCTTCTCCACGGACGGCGTATCTTCCTCAAAGGCGTTGTACAGCTCGATAAAAAGCTCGGCGGTGACTGTCATATCGGTTAGACGGCCTTCCACCGCCCAGATGATCATGCCGCGCAGCTCCGTGTATACAAAGCTGAGAAGCTGTCCGTAACCCTCGCCAAGCTTTTCCACTGCTCCCGACGGATTGGCATAGCTTTCCCTGTAAGACCCGCCTGCCACATCGCCGTACAGCCGCCGGTTCTGCTCCTGTAGCTCAGCCAGGCTCAGCCGTTCCGGCTCTCCCTTCTCCACACTCGCCCGGTACGCGTCCATTTCCAATATAAAATCCGCCATTTTCTGAAAATATGCGTAAAATGGAGCCGACACGGTCTTTTCCTGCTTCATTGCCCGTATCCGCTCCATCGCAAGCTCATAGCGCTCTCTGATTTCTTCCATTGCCATCTATACTCCTCCTACATTCCTATCACGCATACCATCGCCCACAGAATAAACAGAAGTCCGTCCACAACCACTCCGATCTGGGAAGAGATCACATAGACGTCTTCCTCCTGAAAGCCCCGGAGCGCCAGTACGAATCCGACGACGCTTGCCAGCATGGCAAATACTCCTAAGAGACCCACGATGCTTCCGGCCTGACCTGACCTCTGATAGGCAAGCGACAGGGACGCCGCCGTCAGAATCAGCGCTGTCCCTCCGCAGGCCACTGAAAGAAGGCCCTGTTTTGTATGCTTTTTATCGGTAAATTTATAACTTCTTCTCGCCATTTTTCTTTCTCCACATATGCCAGAACCATGCAAACAACAGGTAGCCGATGGCTCCCCCCATGGTATTCAGCAACAGATCGTCCACGTCGAAGCAGCCTACCCGCAGGATTAACTGAAGGGTTTCTGCCAGAAGGCTTGCCAGAAATGCCAGGATGATGGTGCGCTCCGGTCTCCGCGCAGACGGAAAAAGCAGCGGCACGGCGAATCCGAAAGGAATCACCATGGCTACATTTCCCACAATATTGATCAGCATCGCGGACGTCCCCAGGATGTCCCGGTGCTGCCAGAAACGCCGGATCTCCCGAAACAGCACCAGATTATACCGGTAATCCGGACTGATATCGGTTCTTCCATAGGCCTCTGAAAAAAACATAAAATAGACGACGCACGCCAGATAAATCAACAGCAGTACGCGCCCTCCCTGCCTCAGTCTGTCTCTGGAATCTCTCTTTTTCATTCTGCCCCGTATCCGTCCTAAAACATGAGATCTGACTTATTCTTCAGAAGTCTTGCGCCGTTGACGATGCAGAGGATTCCTGTTACGATACCGGTTACCAGCATGATAATGCCGATGGCAATGGAGCCTGCACCGGTCTGAGTCATGGTCTTATATGCTTTTTCGTTCATGCGATTGCCTCCTTATTTTGCGCCGTACTGTTCATAATATGCGTCGATTGCTGCCTTACACGTGTCATCAATGAGAACTCTGCCCTGGCAGGGACGGTTGTAGAGGTGCTCTACCACGTCCGCCATGGTAACGATGGCGTTGGTCTCAAAGCCGTACAGATCCTTTACCTCGTCCAGGGCGCATTTCACGCCGCCCTTGCCGACCTCCATGCGGTCCAGAGATACCATCAGGCCCACGATCTCCACGTCAGCCGCACCCTTTACCTTCGGTACGGTCTCCTCCATGGATTTGCCTGAGGTAGTTACGTCCTCGATCATGACGACACGGTCGCCGTCCTTCAGCTTACTTCCCAGAAAGCTTCCCTTGTCCGCGCCGTGATCCTTCTCTTCCTTCCGGTCTGAGCAGTAGCGGACCTCTTTGCCGTACAGATCGCTGTAGGCAATGGCGGTAACCACGCTTAAAGGAATTCCCTTATAGGCCGGTCCGAACAGCACGTCGAAGTCGTCGCCGTACTTGTCATGGATGGCCTTCGCGTAATACTGGCCCAGCCGTTTTAACTGGGAGCCGGTCACATAAGCGCCCGCGTTCATAAAAAACGGGGACTTTCTGCCGCTCTTCAACGTAAACTCGCCGAACTTCAGCACGTCCGACTCTACCATAAATTCAATAAATTC
>CAKROP010000099.1 GCA_934373375.1 uncultured Anaerosacchariphilus sp. | reverse complement strand
TTCCCCGTTGATCCCGGAACGCACCCAGGCCTCTCCCTCTGTAATTTCCTGTTTATATCCCACCTCCACTGCTTCCTCGTCCAGCTTATCGCCAAGCCGCTCTGTTCCTTCCCCGAAAATCCCAGCCTCTGTATTTTCCTGAATCTGTCCGCAGATCAGGTTATTTCGATAACGGATAAGCCCGGCTACCTGCCCGGGATTGCCTGGTTCTCCACGGTGGATTTCCGCCACGGTCGTGTCATAGAGCTTTCCTTCGCTGATCTTCAGAAGCTCCCCGGTATCGGAATCATTGATACCGTGTCCCAGAGCGCCAAATTTTCCATTTTCTGTAAGAAACGTCAGCGTACCAATCCCCTGGGTATTGTCCCGTACCCAGATGCCAAGCCTGTAACCATTTTCTGTATCAGCGGCCTGCAGGCGGATTTCAAAAGTCTGGCCGGAACGCTCGATTCCCAGAACCAGTTTCTCCCTTCCATTTTCTTCCACACTCTCTATCAGCTTTTCCTTTTCCCGTATCTCCACGCCGTTCACAGAACGGATATAATCTCCGGCCTGTACCAGCCGGAAGGCCGGTTCATAATTCAGGCCGTCGCGTCCGGTCACTTTCCCGGTTCCAATCACCATGACGCCATCGGTCTCCATATAGATGCCTATGGGAATGCCGCCGGGCGTTACCGTCGTTTTTGGCGTCACCTGCACGTTCGTTTCTTTCAGGGGAATCACTCCCAGATATCGATAGGAAATCCGGTAACTGCTTCCGCTTCGACTGTCATAAGATGCTTTGGTAACACTCTCCTGAATCTGCGCCGCCACCGGGAAACCGGGCGTTTCCGGTCCTGCGCCGCCCTCCGTCTGGGTGTAGGAGTCCGGTATCAGAGCCCGTTCCCGGAAATAATCATATACGCCAAGTACCAGCAGGCTTATTCCCAGCAAAACCAAAAGACATTTTCGGTATGTTTTTCTGCATATCATCTTTGCACTCTCCTCACCGCGCTGCCTAAGATCAAAAAAGACAGAAACGCATGTCACGTTTCTGTCTTTAGTATGCAGAATCTCCGGTTATCTAGTCTGGGACTTTTTGTTACCTGCCAGTTCTTTCATTTCGGAAGCATTTTGGAAAACAGCGTCTGTAATCTCCGCGCCGCCCAGAATACGGGCCAGCTCTTCGACACTTTCTGTCTCAGTCAGACGCCGGATCTCGGTCCGTGTGCCGCCGTCCGCCACCTGTTTTTCGATACGGAAATGGGTGTCCGCCATGGCCGCGATCTGAGCCAGGTGGGTGATGCAGATGACCTGTCTGCTCCTGCCAATCAGCATCATTTTCTCCGATACTTTCTGAGCGGTACGACCACTGATTCCCACATCGATTTCGTCGAAAATCACAGTTTCAATCTGATCCTTATCAGCCAGCACAGTTTTAATCGCCAGCATGATACGGGACAGTTCACCGCCGGAAGCTATCTTTGCCAGCGGCCTTAAGGCTTCACCCGGATTCGTGGAAATCACAAATTCCGCGTCGTCAAAGCCGCCCGACGTATAACCGGAAATGCGGTCAAACTCCAGTTCGAACTCCACATCCAGAAAGTTCAGGTCAATCAAATGCCCGCGAATCTTTGCGCAGAGCACTTCGGCATAGCGCTTCCGGATGACGCTCGCCTCCTCACAGAGAGCCTCCAGCTCCCGCTCTTTTTCCGCAGTCTGCTTTTCCAGACGCGCCAGATAGGCGTCGTAGTCCTGCAGGGCCGCCAGACGCTCCTGCTGCTTCTGACCGTATTCCAGTACCGCTTCCAGCGTTTTGCCATACTTGGATTTCAGATGATTTAGCTGATTCAGGCGCTCTTCCACCTGCTCAAATTCTTCCCCTGCAAATTCCAGAGAGGACACGTAATCAGAAAGCTCCCGGTTGAAATCATTTAACAGGCTGTCGATGTCTGAAAGCTGACCGGTCAGAGCCGTCAGCTCTTCATCCAGGCTCTGGACGCCCTGCAGTTCCCGGAGCGCCCGGCCAATAGCCGTTCCGGCGCCTTCCGCTTCCTCGTAACCGGTCAGTCCGTAGGCGGTTCCTGCCGCCTCCATCAGCCGCTTCGCGCCGGTCATTTTCCGATATCTCTGCTCCAGCTCCTCATCCTCGCCGATGCTCAGACCTGCGTCCTCAATCTCCTTTGTTTCAAATTCCAGAAGAGACAGCTCCCGCATGCGGCTCTCCTCGTCCATCCGGGCGTTCTTCTGTTCTTCTGTAAGTTTTTTCCATTCTGTGTAAGCTGCCGCCAGCTTTTCCTTTATGGGCTGCAGTTCTTCTTTGGCATATTCATCCAGAATCTCCAGATGCTTTTTCTTCTGCAATAAGGACTGGTGTTCGTGCTGGCCGTGTACATCAATAAGAAGGGCCGCTGTATCCCGGAGCTGACTTAAAGTGACAGTCTCGCCGTTGATTTTGTTGATGCTTTTGCCGTTCATGATTTTCCTGGACAGGATAATCTGCCCATCCTCGGGAATCACGTCCAGCTCCTTCAGGCGGTCTTTTAACCGCTCACTGGTAACGGAAAAGACCAGCTCCGCCAGACCAAAGTCCGCGCCCGGGCGCACCAGATCCTTGGCCACCTTGCCGCCCAGCGCCAGAGCCACGGAACCGATGACGATGGATTTTCCCGCTCCGGTCTCGCCGGTCAGGATATTCAGACCTTCCGTAAAATCAATCTCTGCCTCATGAATCAATGCCAGATTTTTTACATGCAGATGCTCTAACATACGTTTCCTCTCGCTAATCCCTGATTGCTTTTCTTAATTTTTCCATGACGATCATCGTATCGTCCACACTGCGTACTGCGCAGAAAATGGTGTCATCTCCGGCAATGCAGCCCACGATCTCCTGCCAGTGCAGGGCATCCAGCGCCGCTGCAGCTGCCATGGCCATGCCTGCCACTGTCTTGACCACCAGAATATTTTGAGCCATTTCCATGGACAGAAAGCTGTCACGTAAGATACCGATGTACTTGTCGCCCATATGATCGCTGCTGCCGGGAACCACCACATACCGCTGCCGTCCGTTTACCGCCATCTTGGTCAGCTTCAGCTCCCGGATGTCTCTGGACACCGTAGCCTGGGTGACCCGGAAGCCCGCATCATTCAAACGGCTGGCCAGCTCCTCCTGCGTCTCGATGGCATACTCGTTGATCAGTTCAATGATTTTTGCATGCCGCTCTATCTTCATTTCGTCTTTCCTCCTAGTTGCCGCGCATTTTGTCACGCAGGACCTCCAGAAAGCTGACCCTGCTGATTTTCAATATGTTGACCGTCTTTTCCGACTTCTGTATCTCCACATAATCTCCTGTAGCCACCGGCACCTGCACCTCACCGTCAAAGGTTACAAAGGATTCTTCTCTCTGGTTTCTCCTTCCGGATCCGGTCCGCACCGTCACCCGGTCTCCGCCGGACAATACGATGCTTCGCGCAGTCAGCGTATGGGGACAGATGGGCGTCACTACAATCATACTGGCCATGGGCGATACAATGGGACCGCCCGCGGACAGGCTGTAACCGGTGGATCCGGTAGGAGTCGATACAATCATGCCGTCGGCGGAATACCGGTTCAACGGCTCCCCATTGACGGAAATCTCGTAATCAATAATGCGGAGCGCCCCGGCACGGTTCACGACGATGTCGTTCAGCGCCAGATTTTTCACCGGCTCTCTGCCCTCCCGGTATACGGTTCCATCCAGAAGCATCCGGGGTTCAATGGTATAATTGTCGAGAATCAGGCTGTCCAGGGCATCCGGCACACCGGCTTTCTCGATCTCGGCCAGGAAGCCCAGGGTTCCCAGATTTACGCCAAGCAAAGGAATCTTCCGGTCTACGGTGTCCCGGGCCGCCTGGATCAGGGTTCCGTCGCCGCCCAGCACCAATATGCATTCTGTTCCGGCCGGAATCAGGGAGGCGTCTGTGTAGCGATAATCTCCGTTCTCTCCGGTTTCTTTTTCTTTCTGAAATTCCCGGACCGTACATTCACAGCCTCTGGCTCTCAGATAGTCGCAGATCTGACGGGTGGTTTCCAAATTTTTATCTTTTTCCACATTGGTAATCACATAAAATCGATTCATCTGTATCTCTTCCCGATTTGCTTATTTTACATCCAGTGTGCCATGGGCCTCGTCCACGATCCGCTCCGGCTCTACGCCCTCGGGCAGATGACTTTTCAGTTCTTCCCAGGTCGGAATCTCCTCTGCCGCTTCCCGGCCAGTCTTTTGCAGCCATACCAGGTATTCGATGTTTCCCTCCGGCCCCTTGATGGGGGAAAATTCCAGTGCCAGAATATCAAAGCCAATGGACCAGGCATAGGTCAGGACCATCTGAATCACTTCCAGATGGGTGCTCTTTTCCCGCACCACGCCCTTCTTGCCAACCTTCTCCCGGCCTGCCTCAAACTGGGGCTTAATCAGCGCCACCACCTGGCCGTTATCGCTTAAAAGCTCCCGCACCGGAAGCAGTACTTTCGTCAGAGAGATAAAGGCCACGTCGATGGAAGCAAACCGGGGACGTTCATCGATCTGATCCGGAGTCAGGTAACGGATATTGGTTTTCTCCATGCAGACCACACGCGGATCACTTCGAAGCTTCCAGTCCAGCTGATTGGTTCCCACGTCTACTGCGTACACCTTTACCGCGCCGTTCTGCAGCATACAGTCGGTGAAGCCGCCGGTGGAAGAACCCACATCCATGCAGACCTTTCCTTCCAGACCCAGTTCAAAATGGGCTACTGCCTTTTCAAGCTTCAGACCACCCCGGCTCACATAGCGCAGCTTCTGTCCGTGAATTTCGATGGGCGCAGCCTCGTCGAACATGGAACCGGCCTTGTCCTCCCGCTGCCCTTTTACAAAGACCTTGCCTTCCATAATGATGGCCTTGGCCTGCTCTCTGGATTTTGCCAGGCCTCTGTTTACCAGAAGCACGTCCAGACGTACCTTCATATCATTCTCTCCTAAGCTTTATTCTTACGGCTTCGCCTTTCGGCGAAGTCGCCTGTAAACTTTTTACATTCTACCCACATAAGCCGTGATCACACGTTTTACAATGGTTTCCGCGTCCAGGCCTACCTCTTTGTGTAATAGCGCCACATTGCCATGCTCCACATACTCATCCGGCAGGGCGATATTCAGAACCTTCATATCGAAGCCTCTGTCATTGACATACTCCAGCACATGATCGCCAAAGCCACCGTTCCTTACATTTTCTTCCAGTGTCACCAGAAGCTTATGCTGCTTCGCCACTTCTTCCAGCATCTGCTCGTCGATGGGCTTGACGAAACGGGCATTGATGAGCGTGCAGTTGTAACCGGTATCCTTTAAGGCATCCCGCACTTGCTCCGCCGTCTTCACCATACTGCCCACAGCCATCAGGGCAACATCCGCTTCCTCATAGATCCACTCGCTCCTGCCATAGGCAATGGGTGCGCGGAATTCCTGCAGGCCGTCGTAGGCTTCCCCCCTGGGATAGCGCAGGGCGATGGGACCGTCATAGTTTACCGCGAACTTCATCATATCGGAAAGCTCCCATTTATTTTTCGGAGCCATAATGGTCATATTCGGAATACTGGACAGGTAAGACAGATCAAAAATGCCCTGATGAGTCTCGCCGTCGCTGCCCACCAGTCCTGCCCGGTCAATGGCAAAAATCACATGCAGGTTCTGGATACAGACGTCATGCAGCACCTGATCGTAGGCGCGCTGCAGGAAAGAGGAATAAACCGCTACCACCGGCTTCAGGCCGCCTGCCGCCAGGCCCGCCGCAAAGGTCACGGCGTGCTGCTCCGCGATTCCCACATCGAAAAACCGATCCGGGAACATATTTTTAAAACGCTTAAGACCGGTTCCGTCTGGCATGGCCGCTGTGATGGCCACCACCTTCTCGTCCCGGTCGCCTAATTTTCGCATCACCGTGGAAAAGATATCTGTATAATTGGCCTTGGCCCGTCTGCTCTTGGGCAAGCCCGTCTCGATGACGAAGGGCTCCGCGCCGTGGAACCGGGACGGATGACGCTCCGCCGGCTCATAGCCCTTACCTTTTTTCGTACAGACATGAATCAGTACCGCATGATGCACTTTTTTTGCGTCGTTGAAGGTACGAATCAACTGGTCGATATTGTGGCCGTCCACCGGCCCCAGATAGGTGATACCCATGTCTTCAAAAAACATGCCCGGGATCACCAGCTGCTTCAGTCCGCTCTTGGTCTTCTTCAGCTGCCGCACAATGCCGTCGCCGTATACCGGAATTTTCTCCAGGGTATTCTGTAAGCCTGCTTTAAAATTGTTATAGCCCTCGTTGGAACGCATACCGTTCAGGTACTGGCTCAAACCGCCCACGTTCTCCGCGATGGACATCTGGTTATCGTTCAGAACGATAATAAAATTGCTCTTTAACTGAGAGGCATTGTTCAAAGCCTCGAAAGCCATGCCGCCGGTCATGGAGCCGTCGCCGATGACGGAAATGACGCTCTGATGGCCGCCAGTCAGATCCCGGGCCTTTACCAGACCAATGCCTGCTGAAATCGAGGTGGAGCTGTGACCGGTGTCGAAGCAGTCGCAGTTACTCTCCTTCCGCTTCGGAAATCCGCTCATGCCGCCGTATTTCCGCAGGTCATCGAAGCCTGCCCTTCTTCCGGTCAGCAGCTTATGCGTATAGGACTGATGGCCCACATCCCAGACCACCTGATCCTCAGGGAAGTTAAATGCCAGATGCATGGCCATGGTCAGCTCCACCACTCCCAGATTCGAAGCCAGATGTCCGCCGGTCACACTGATTTTCTCGATCAGAAAATCCCGGATCTCCTGCGCCAGCGGCTCCCAGTCCTCTTTGTTCAGTTTTTTAATATCATTGACCTGATTGATCTGCTCCAGCAGCATATCCTCACCTCAGTTCTATTTTTCTCTCGTAATCAGCATTCGGATCAGTTCTTCCAGGAACGCGTTCTTATGCTCCAGGGAAGCCATGGTGGAAAGAGCTCTCTCAGAAATCTCCTCCACATCCTTCTTCGCCTTGTCAAGGCCTTCCAGCGTTACATAGGTAGTCTTGTTATTCTTATCGTCGCTGTGGATCGGTTTTCCAAGCACCTCCAGGGTACTCGTCACGTCCAGAATATCGTCCTGGATTTGGAAAGCCAGTCCCACATCGTTCGCCACGCGCTCGATGGCCGCCACTTCTTCGTCGGAAGCGCCTGCCAGCACCGCGCCCACCATCATGGCCGCCTCAATCAGGGCGCTGGTCTTCAGACGGTAGATGAAATCCAGCTTCTCTCTGGAGAGGGGCTGTCCCTCGGACTCCACATCCACCACCTGGCCGCCGATCA
>CAKROP010000098.1 GCA_934373375.1 uncultured Anaerosacchariphilus sp. | reverse complement strand
GCTTGACTTCCTCGTTGTTACATTCGATGAGGCTTAAGATCTGCTCATCTGTGGTGTTGGACTTCCGAACCAGGGCACGGGTATAACGGTAGGTGATATACTGTCTCGCCACGTCGAAGGCGCGCTGATTCATGATCTGGTCCTCGACCATATCCTGAATCTCCTCCACGCTTAAGGAACGCTTGATATTCAGCGCCGCGCTCTCCACGTCTTCAGCGATTCGCTTAATCTGAACCGGGGTCATCCGGGCGCTGGGAACGACGCTGTCATTGGCCTTGGAGACCGCAACAACGATCTTGTGAGGATCAAATTCAACCTCTGCTCCGCTTCGTTTAATGATTTTCATGTGCTACACTCCCTCTATGATAAAAATTGTAATCAAAATCAGCGACAAGTTTATTGTAACAAGATATAGTAGTGGTGTCAATGATGATTTACTATATATTGTTGTATACATGCGTGAAAATATACAGGAATTCTTTGCTATTTACACATTCTTTCTGGAAATAACAGAAAGTTTATGGTATGATGCAAGAGCATAAGGGCTTTGCGAAAAAAGAAGACTGACAAAAGGAGACAAAGGCAGAAAATGAGGTTTGCCTACGAGATAAAAAACGGGTGCGCAGTGGTGCGCCGCTGTTATGATTTTGGAAATGAGACTGAAATTCCGTCTGAAATTAACGGCTATCCGGTGACGGAACTGGGAGCCTATGCTTTTTCCGCCCATATGGATCGGGAACAGCTTTGGCAGGAGCTTGGGAATGGAACTGTAAAAATATGGAATTTTGAAACGGGAGAACAGGAAGTATCCGAACCAGATGCGGAGACTGCCCCGGGGCTTCAGGGGATGCAGGTGGAAACAGTCCGCCTGCCAGAGGGCCTTCGTAAAATCGGAGCGTATGCCTTCTATAATTGTAACGCACTATCGGAGCTGCATTTCCACAGCAGTCTGAAAGATTTGGGGGCGGGCCTGTTTACCGGCTGTCACCATCTGCGGCGGCTGAATGTGACGTTGGATGAGACGGAAACATCCTGCCTGAAGGAAATTCTCATTGAGGTGCCGGAAAAAATGGCCGTCACAGTAGAAGGACAGCTCCGGGCGAAGCTTCTGTTCCCGGAATTCTTTGAGGAGAGCGTGGAGAACACCCCGGCCCGGATTCTCATGACCCACATGCACGGCAGCGGTATGAATTTCCGCAACAGCTTCTACATGAAAAAGCTGGATTTCCGCGCCTACGACGCCTGCTACTATATGGCCAGGGCCGAGGAAGATTTTGATACGGTACTGGAAATGACCCTGGATCGGCTGCAATATCCCGTGGGGCTGTCCGAAGAACGCCGCGGGGATTATGAAAGCTGGCTGCAGGAGCATCTGGAGCGGGCTTTTGCGGATGCCGTGGAAAAGCGGGATCTGGATACTTTAAAATGGCTGACAGAAAATGGAAAACCGGACGCGGAACTGTTGTCCAAGATGGCGGTGGCCGCTGTGGACGGATTTCCCGAGGGCGTGGCCTATCTGCAGGATCGGCTGGGAGCGTCCGGCCGGACGAAAAAGCAATCCGCTCTTGATCGGTTTGAGCTGTAGGAGGACGTCATGATAAAAAGCGCGATATTGGAAGAACAAAAGGCACAGCTTCAGAAGGAGGAGCTGGCGGCACGGATTCTTGCGCAGTCCAGGAATGAGCTGTATCTGAAGCTCAGGTATCTGGATCTGGCTCTGGGAAATCTGGCGCTGTTCCCGGGAACGACGTCACCGGCAGGCACAGACGGCGGCGTGCTGTACTATTTTCCGGATGGATTGCTTAGTCTCTATGAGCAGCGGGGACGTGCGGCCTGCACCAGGCTCTATCTCCATGTAATACTGCATTGCCTGTTCTGTCATCCTTTCGACCGGAAGGGCAGAGACGGGCGGCTCTGGAGCCTGGCCTGCGATGTGACCGCAGAGGCGCTGATTGACAGCCTCTGTCTGAAATGCGTCCACATTTCCTCGGGTGCCTTTCGAAAAAGCGTGTACGCAAGGTTACGGGAAAAACTGCCTGTGCTGACGGCCGAGGGTATCTATCAGTGGATAACGGAGATATTGACCGAGGCGGAGGTAAGTCGCTGGGAAATGGAGTTCCGGCTGGACGACCACAGCCTCTGGCAGCAGGAACCGAAAAACGGCCCCAGGAATCCCAGTCCCAACCGGAAAAAATGGGACGATATCCGGGAACGGATGGAGACCGAGGTGATGCTCTTTTCCAATGAAGCCTCGGAGGGGGAGGGCGACTTAAAAGAGCAGCTGCGGGTCAGCAACCGCTCCCGTTATGATTATAAGGAATTTTTACGGAAATTTACGGTACTGCACGAGGAAATGCAGATCGATCCGGACAGCTTTGATTACATTTTCTACCACTATGGAATGGAAATGTATGGAAATATGCCGCTGATTGAGCCGCTGGAGACCAGCGAGGTGCGGAAAATCGAAGAGTTCGTCATCGTCATTGACACCTCCATGTCCTGCAAGGAGGGGCTGGTAAAGCGGTTTCTGGAGGAAACCTATGATGTATTGTCCCAGACGGAAAATTTCTTTAAACGGATGCGGATTCATATCATTCAGTGCGACGAACGGGTGCAGTCCGACGTCTTAATTGAGAGTCAGGAAGCCCTGAAGCAATATATGGAACATTTTGCGATCCTCGGCGGTGGCGGTACCGATTTCCGCCCGGTCTTTGCCTATGTGGAGGAGCAGCTGGCGAAAAAGAAATTCTGGCGGCTCAGGGGCCTTTTGTACTTTACCGATGGTTACGGCGTCTTTCCGGTGAAAATGCCGCCTTACGAAACCGCGTTTATCTTCGTGCAAAATCATTACCGGGATGTGGATGTGCCGGCGTGGGCGATTAAATTGATTTTGCAGGAGAGCGATCTGGAAAAATGAGAACGGATAAAATGGAAAATACTGTAAACACTGTAAACACAAAGGCTGATAAGTAGTTGAATATAAAATAAGAGATAGTTATTCTGAAAACCCTGAACTGTTAGAGAAAACAGTATCTATAAAAACAATATTTGATATAGAAAAATGTCTGGCTTTTGGAAAACAGAGGGTTTCAGAGAAAGGAAAAAGAATGAACATTAAGAGAGCAAAACAAGAGATCAAAGATGCGATAGAAGCCTATCTTTTAAAAGACGAATACGGCGACTACGTCATCCCCACCGTGCGCCAGCGCCCGGTTCTGTTGCTGGGCGCGCCCGGCATCGGCAAAACCCAGATTATGGAGCAGGTGGCCAGAGAGTGCGGCGTGGGTCTGGTGGCCTACACCATCACCCATCATACCCGGCAGAGCGCCATCGGCCTGCCCTTTATCTCGGAAATGGAATTCGGCGGCCGGAAAAAAGCCGTCACCGAATATACCATGAGTGAAATCGTGGCATCCATCTATGAGAAAATGAAGAAAACCGGCCTGAAAGAGGGTATTCTCTTCATTGATGAGATTAACTGCGTATCCGAGACCCTGGCTCCGGCCATGCTTCAGTTTCTTCAGTGCAAAACCTTCGGCAATCACCCGATTCCCGAGGGCTGGATCATTGTAGCCGCAGGCAATCCGCCCGAATACAACAAATCCGTCCGGGAATTCGATGTGGTTACCCTGGACCGTGTAAAAAAGATTGAAGTGGAGCCGGATTATGGCGTATGGCGGGAATACGCGGTACAGTCTCGGATCCATCCGGCGGTGATTTCCTATCTGGACGCACGCCCCGCCCATTTTTATCAGATGGAAAGCACGGTGGACGGCCGACGCTTCGCCACGCCCAGAGGCTGGGAGGATCTGTCCCGCCTTTTGGAGGTCTACGAAAAACTGGGCAAAAAGGCCGACAAAGACGTGGTGCGCCAGTATCTCCAGCATGACAAAATCGCCGGAGAATTCGCCAACTACCTGGAACTTTACCGTAAGTATGAGAACGACTATGGCATCGAAGAAATCCTGGGCGGCACCATCCGTGAGGCGACGCTGAAAAAACTGGCCCACGCTTCCTTCGATGAGCGTCTGAGCGTGGTAAATCTGTTACTGTCCGGCTGTATCGAACGGTTACGCAGAGTCCGGGAGCAGGAGCTGTTTACGGAAGCTCTGTTCCGGGAGATGAAATCTGCCGGAAGCATACTAAACGCGGAAAATTTCAAGGGCGGCGCCGATGAAATCCCGAAGGTGCTGGAAGAGCTGCGCAGCGCAGTGGAAAGAAAACGGCAGCATAAAAAAGAGGCAGAGCTCCTGACCAAGGATGAGGAGAAGCGTCTCCTGCGTCTGGAAGAAACTCTGCTGTCCTACGAGAATACTCTGAAAGCCGAAAGCTCGGAGAGCGGACCGGCGGCCTTCGAGCTTCTACGCCGTCTCTTCGGCGAGCAGCGCGCCCGCTATGCCGGTGAGCAGGAAAGCGGCAGAGGGGCCCTTGAGCACGCCTTTGACTTCCTGGAAGCCGCCTTTGGCGACAGCCAGGAGATGGTCATTTTCCTGACGGGGCTTAATATGTCGGAGGCTGCAGTGGCTTTCCTGCAGACTACGGACTGTGAGCGGTATGAACGTTATAATAAGAGATTGCTTTTTAATGAGAGTGATCGGGAGATACGAGACGAGATCGCAAGATTGAAGTAACGATAAGACGGACGGCGGGCAGACAAATTTTCCACGCTCGGGGACAAATAGGCCCTCCTTAGGAAAGTTTGTCTGCCCGCCTGTTGCTCCCAAAAACTTCCGTTCACCACCAAAAGTCAGATAGGGGAATCTCATTTCCCGACCGTCCGTTGTAGAAGCCCCCTTTTTCCGACCGTCCGTTGTAGAAGCCTCCCTCTTACGAAGTCCTCTTATCCCGCACTGCCGCTTCGATCCGCACCTGCTCCTCCAGCATGGCGTCAATCCGCGCGTCTTCGGAGAAGTCCGCCGCCAGCTTATCTAACAGCTTCACATCTTCTTCAGAAAACTGCTTATGAAGCACTTCTTTGATAGCCTCATACTTTTTCCGATAAAGCGCCTCCAGTTCGCTGACCGGTACCGTCACCGGCAGTTCTGCGATCTCCGGAGCGGCGATGCCCTCCGTCTCAAACCACTTCTTAATATTCTTGATTCGCATATGCTCCGCAGGTCCTTCGGTCAGAATCTTCTTCGACTTTTGAATCTGTACCACAGCCACCGCGATAAAAGCCAGAAACAGCACACTCATACTGTAAGGCGCAATTTTCGGCAGGGGAAGCTGAAGGGAGCCGGTGATGGCGAGTATCATGGCTGCCAGGCCTAGTACGCCAACCAGAAGCAGCGTCATGGCCGTGCTTTTGGCGTCTGCGCAGCGTTCCTCCACAGTCTTGAAAAGCTTGGACTCATCCGGTCTCTTGATGGGGCCGTCCAGAATATTGGACATGGTCACTTCCGCGGGTTCCTTCACTTCGACGCCCTGTTTGCGGGCCGCCGCTCTCTGTACATCCTTGTATAGGGACATTATAAAATTCTCCTTATATGGTATTTAACGGCAAAGTATAGGAGCCGTCATCCGTAGTGCGCATAGAGGTGCAGATAGCAGTGATGCGCTTCAATGTGCTTATTAGCTGCGCAGGAAGGTTTCCACCGCGCCCATAAGCTCCTCCTGGGTGCCGGAAAGCGATCCCTGTACCATTTCCGGCTTTCCGCCGCCCTTCCCGCCGAACTGCCCGTTCAGGGCTTTGCAGAGGGGACGGGTATCCTTAAGTTTGCTGCCAAAGATATAGCGGTAGCCAGTTTCGTCATTTCCGGTAAAAACGCAGGCAATGCCGCCGCAGCGGGCGGTTAAGAGGTTTACGAACTCCCGGCTGGTATCCGCGTCCAGGTTTTCCTCGAAGAAGACAGGATTGGCAGTTCCTTCGGTTACGGAAGCCGCTTTATTCTGAATCAGGGTCTTATTCAAGGCCATCAACTGCCCGGTCAGGCGGAAGTTCTCCTGCTTCAGCCGTTCTACTGCGTCAGCCACAACCGCCTCTTTGGCGGAGAGCAGCACGGAAATGGCCTTCACACTGTTTTCCTTTTCCCGGTAGTCACATAGCGCCCGATCTCCGGTCAGGAGACTTACCCGGACGCCGCCACGGTGGGACTGTACGTTCGTGAGCTTGATCAGGCCGATTTCTCCGGTGTTATTCACATGGGGCGCGCAGCAGGCGCAGACGTCTACATCGGGAATCGTAACGATACGAACCTGGCCCTCAATTTCAATTTTGCTGCGATAGTCCAGAATCTCCAGTTCCTCACGGCTTGGATAGGAGATCTGAATCGGCACATTGCCGAAGACCACCTGATTAGCTTCCGTTTCGATTTCCCGAAGCTCCTCTCTGGTGATGGGGCCATTGAAATCCATAGTGACTTCCTCCTCTCCCAGATGGAAGCCTACGTTGTCGTAGCCGAAGCGGGCATGGATAAGACCGGAGACGATATGCTCGCCGGAATGCTGCTGCATCCGGGAAAATCGTTTTTTCCAGTCGAGCACGCCCTTTACTTCCGCGCCGACTTCCAGGGGCTGTCTGGTATAATGCCAGATTTCTCCATTTTTCTCATGGGTATCGAACACTTCGATTTCACCCAGATACCCGGTATCCCCGGCCTGTCCGCCGCCTTCCGGGAAAAATGTGGTCTGGTCGAGCGCCACCTTCCAGTAATCCTTCTCCTGCTCGCAGGCAGTCACCACCGCCGGAAATGCGGCCAGATGGCTGTCTTCATAATATAAACGGTCTGTCATGGTGTAAAACCTCCTGTTGTCGAAATGAATCTACCACCAAGTATAACATTTTATCACAGTTTTGGACAGGTATATTTTAAGCGGATGTTGGCAGTTTTCAGTTAGCTGTGGGTGACGGCTGAGAAAATGCGCATTGAGGAGAAAATGGAACTGTGCTATAATTTCTCATAAATCACCTGAAAAGATATGGGAAAACAGATACAAAGATAAATACCATACCAGAAAGGACTTCAACTATGATTGATTTACACGGACAGGCCGGCCTCCCCTATATCAACCGGGGCGTCTATACCGGAAGCTACGAGGGCATGCGTTACCGGCTGCGGAAGAAAGAGGAAGAGGACAAAAAGACGCTGGAGGCAGTGATTTATCCGGAACCATATTGCTTTGAAAAGACCGCCGAGGACAAGAAGGAGGCCAGGGAGTTTCCCTTCACAGACGAGGGCTTTCAGCAGGCCATTGCCTGGCTGAACGAGCAGTACGAGGCTCAGCAGGAGCGCTGGACAGAGGCGAAGAACGTCAGCTGGGTGTAAAACTACACCGTGTCGGTGGAAAGTATGGGATCAGCAAAAGAAAAAAGTGTATAAAAAGAAAAAAGGCATTCTGCAGC
>CAKROP010000097.1 GCA_934373375.1 uncultured Anaerosacchariphilus sp. | reverse complement strand
AATGAGTACCTCCTTTTTCTTATTCATTGATAATATTATACAAAATATTTCAGAAAACAGCATCCCGCAAAGTGCAGGATTTACAGAGATGCCGTCCCGACAATTTGACGGGTGTCTACAACGAATCACCATCAGCGTTGATTTGACATTCATGGTCAGGTTCGCAAACATATCCCCACATAGGCTTCTGTGCGTTATCGTCGCACCATCTTGTGTAGGCTTCATAGATCGCCTTCGAGCTGGCTTCGCTGTCAGCCTTGAAACGGATGTAGCCCTCAGATTGCAGAAACTCGATCACATTGTTGCTGCTACGTTTAACCGTCTCCATGTTCTCTCTGGCCTTACCTGAAATGCTGAACCGATAGTTGTTCCCAATCAGCCGGTGCAGCCCCGCCAGACACCATATGAAAACGCGCTGGAAGAAAACCGCTGATTCCCGTGTTGGGTCGGGGATGTGGATACCGAGGTCAAGGCCGTCGGCAACACCCCGGAGATCGGCGAGAACGGGAACTGGTGGCTGGGTGACCTGGACACCGGGGTTCCCGCCAAGGGCCAGGACGGCGAAAAGGGAGAAGACGGCAAGGACGGCACGGTTGCTGCCGGAATCGACGGCGCGCAGATCAATGAGGAGGGCGACCTGATCCTCACTCTGGCCGATGGTACCACCATCAATGCCGGACGTGTCCGGGACGATCAGGACAATTCCGAGCCGGAAAATACAGAAAGCACGCCGCCTGCCATCGGTGCAAGTACGGTCGTGGCCATCTGTCTGGCAGGTGCTTCTCTGCTGGGGATCGGGATCACGCTTACGATCCTCCTGATCCGGAAGCGCGGGCGTTAAGGAAATAAAACAGTAACATTCGGGGCGTTGCAGACGAACTGCAACGCCCCGCTTCTTTTATGCACTCATCCATTTTCCCTTCCAGGTATACAGAATCATCAGCACCATACCCAGCGCCCAAGAAACCGGGTACAGGATGTAGACGCCTTCGATCCCATGGAAGCCAGGCAGAATAAGCCGGATCCAGAGGATACGGAACAGACAGAGGGACAGAAGCAGAACCACCATGGGCGGCACCGTTTTGCCGGTTCCACGGACGGTACCCGCCAGCGCGTGAAGAATGGCAAGCAGCCAATAAAAGGGGCAGAAATACCGCATGGCGATTTGCCCGAAGTCGATAACCGTGGAATCCTTGGTAAAAAGTCCGAGAGCCGGGCGCGAGAAGAACAGCAGCAGCGCGCCGGTAACGACCGTGTATACAATACACATGCCAAGGGTCACCCACATGCCCTTTTTTACGCGCTTCAGATTTCCGGCGCCGTAATTCTGTCCCACGAAGGTTGTGATCGCCATACTAAAGCTCAAAACCGGAAGGATATTGAAGCCGTCGATCTTTAAGTAAGCGCCGAAACCGGCCATCGCAGCCGTGCCGTATCCGTTGACGGCAGCCTGTACCAGAATATTGGACAGAGAAATGACCATATTCTGGATACCCGTGGGAAGACCTACACGCAAAATCTGCAAAGCCATGAAGCCGTTCAGCCGAAGCTCCGGAATATGCACCTGATAATCCGCCGGAACGCGAAGCAGGAACAGAAAAGCCAGAATACAGGACGCCGCCTGGCTCATATCCGTAGCGATAGCCGCGCCTGCCACGCCCATTTTCAAAACCGCAATCAGAAGTACATCCATGAAAATGTTCGTGAAGGCTGCGGCAGCCAGATAGAGGAGCGAACGCCTGGAATTGCCGGCAGCGTTCAGAATACCAGCCATCATATTGTAAAGGACATTAAAAACCATGCCGCCGGAATAAATCCGCAGATAAAGCACGGCGTCCTCCAGCACCTCCTCCGGCGTATTCATCCAGATCAGAAGCGGTCTGGTGAATCGAAGCCCGCCGATGGTCAGAAGCACTCCCAGGATCAGGGCCGCTGTGACAGCTGTATGAACGGCAGTCCGCACATGCTCCGAATCCCGCGCCCCAAGATATTGAGAAATGATAACGCCCGCGCCCACAGAGGCTCCCTGGCTGAACGCGATCAAAAGATAGATCAGCGACGCTCCCGCGCCCACAGCGGCCAGCGCATTGCTTCCCACACAGTTTCCCACAATAATCGAGTCCACTGCGTTATAGGTCTGCTGCAACAGATTGCCCAGAATCAGCGGAATGGAAAATAAAAGAAGATTGACAAAAATACTGCCCTCCGTCATCAGCATCCCGTGCTGCCCGGAGGACTTTTTTTCTATGGTTTCAGACATGGTAAAGCCCCTCTCTTTTGTAAAACAGATACCTATGTCAGTATAGGCTTATCTGATTTGAAAAGCAAGGATAAGAACAGAAAATCAGCTTTGCTTTATTAAAATCGTTCAATGAAGCAGGAATCAACATAGTGAAATATACAGAAAACAATCAGAAAAATCAAAACATAATTGACAACTTGAGATAGATAACGTATCATGAAATTACAAATGTAGTGGATTAAAATGAGATAGGGACGCCCACAGGTTGTCTGACTATCAGGAGGAAAATGAGATGGAGATTACCGTTTTTATTAACAGAATCTTGGTCGTTGCCGTGTGCGTATTTTTTGTGCTAGGCGTTGTGTTTTATTTCAAAGGAAGAAAGACGAAAAGTTATAAGAAGAGCCTGAGCTGTTTTGGAGTCTATGTTGTGTTGAATGCAGTTCGGCTTATTTTGGAAAATTATATGTAAAAGGTAACAGTTATCTAAGAAAAAGCCAACTTTGATTGGAGGAAAGAGCCATGTGGAATATACTGACTCAAAAAGAGCTGCTGCTCACCCTTGACATGAACCGTCAGGCAGAGGTTCGGGAGACGCTTTCCCTCCATGGAATTGATTATCGCATCCATACAAGAAATCTCCAGGGTTCAGGCCCTTTAGACGGAGAAGCCCGGAAAACCGGAGGGTTTGGCATCGACCAGAGCTGTACTTACGAATATAAAATTTATGTACAGAAAAATGAGTATGAGAGGGCGAAGCGACTGGTTTCGTTGTAATTAAGTATCTGCATGACGGTTTTCGACCTTGCAGCGAACTGATGGTGTGCGTTCTGATTGCGCTTATCTGCATCTACCTGTTCGTCCGGTTTAACACCTATTCCCACCTGTACAATCCGGATCATCCGAAGCCGGGAGATAAAGTATGACAGATAGGATACCCTGCCGAATAGCATCCAAAGCGGAGCGTGCATATCCGAAGGATATGGAAAAATAAAGATGTTACTGAATGGTTTTGGAAATTAAAATACATATCAGATTTCAGTTGACAAAATGGTTTAAAAAGTATAGACTAAAATCAAAGGTTTATACTTTTTAAACCATTTCTCGTTTACAGAAAGGAGGCGTCCCATGGAAGACCTGATCTATATCATGACCGAGGCCGAGCAGGAGCTGGCGCAGCTTATCTGGGAGCATGAGCCGCTGCGGAGCGGGGAACTGGTGCAGCTGGCGGGAGAGCATCTGAACTGGAAGAAGTCGACCACCTATACGGTGCTTCGGAAGATCTGTGAAAATGGCATTTTCCAGAATGAGCAGTCGGTGGTCACGTCCCGGATGAGCCAGGAGGAATACGCCAGACGGAAGGGCGAGCGGTACCTGGAGGAGAATTACGAGGGGTCTCTGCCGAATTTTGTGGCGGCCTTTTTGAAGCGGAAAAAGCTGAGTAAGAAAGAAATTGAGGAACTGGCAGCACTGATTGAAGAGTACGGGGAGGATTGAGGATGGAAAAGGTATTTGGCGCGGTTTTACATCTGAGCCTGATTGGCAGCTATACCGTGCTGTTGGTGGTTCTTCTGCGGTTTCTGATGCTGAAGGTGCTGCATTGTTCCAGAAAACTGATCTACGGGCTCTGGTTGCTGGTGTTCCTGAATTTTTGTGTGCCGACAGGCCTTTTCCACGATAAAATTAAAGCGGTTTTTGAGAAAAAACCATTGCGTCAGGAGCGACCAGAAACGACGGATCCGGGAATAACAGTACCGGAAAAAGGCATTCGGGATCACCCTGATTGGAGTTCTACTTCTTCTGGCGGCGGCCATTGGCCTGCTTCTGCGGCCTGCGGCACAGACACCGGAATCTGATACGGAAAATGGAGCGCTTGCAGAAACAGGAGACCCCGACACAGACACAGTCGTGGAGCACACGATTCTTGGCAATGGTTGTGAACTGATTTCCGTGGACGGCGAACTCTATTTCATGGACGGAACGACGCTCTATTCCGACGGCGCGTATCTGTATTACGATTCCTGGGACGAGACAGGCGGCGTCTCCCGCATCTGGCGGTAGCCCTTTACCGCTGCAAATATGGAAATGGTTGCGGAGGGAGAACTTCTGGGCAGCACCGTGGACGGCAGCAGTCTTTACTACGATCCTGGCGATCACAGTGTCTGGGAATACAATACCGCTTCCGGCGATACGGCGCTTCTTTACCCGGGCAATCAGAATCCCATTACAAGCCTGTATGTGGATGAAAATGTGGTCCTCACAGCGGCTGGTCATTACGAGGGCAGCGCCGGATATTTCTACGGCAGCTTTTACTCCTACAATCGGAAAACCGGGGAGACAACGGAGGCTTATCTGACCGACGCGCCCACCTTTGTAGTGTTGAATGATACCGTATATTATCAGAAATATTTTAACAGTCCGGACGGGGAAGACGTTCCCTACGGCATCTACCAGATGGATCTGGACGCCATTTCCGTAGCCAACAGCCGGGGCTGGAATCAGGTGCTGGTGGACGCCGGAGCCGTATTTGGATACACAGACAGCGTGAATCAAACACAGCTGATCAACCTGGATGGCTTCCAATACACCGATTATGCGGACGCAGAGGTTACTTCAGTGCAGTATCAGGATGTCAGCGTCCTGGGCGATATGCTCTTTGTGCGGATGCGGCTTTTGGGGCATTTTGCAAAGGACGGTGCAGGCTTCCAGGAGTCCGTTCTGCGTGAAGTGTGGCTGAAGGTCCGCATGGATGGAAAAGGCGCGGAGCTGGTGGACTCGACGATCTATTTTCCGAATGGCGATACGGTAAATAATAGCGTGACAGCGGAACACGCAAACACCACAAATACCGATTCGATGAATGAGATTACGAACATCGAACCAGCAAAAAACAAAAATTAGTTTATCGATCAGGAAGGCAGGATCTGTCTTCCTGATTTTCAATTGAAAAAGAAATATCGCCGGGTTATAATAAAAAACAAACCATTCAAAACGGAGGCATTTCCGATGCAACATACCTGTAAGCTTGCCCTGGCGCAGATGCGCATGACGGATTCCGTCGAAGAAAATCTGCAAAAATCCCTGGTCTTTTGCGATGAAGCGGCGACGTGATCATAAAAGCCGACGACCGGGAGCAGCTGGTACGCTGCGAACTGAATCTCGCAGAAGCACGGGAATGGCGGGAGAAGGTTCCATATCTGGGAACCAGAAGGCTAGAGTGGTATCTGTAATCTTGCGTATAAGCTTATTGCATGTTACAATAAAACCACTCATTGCGTGGAGGATGAAACAACAAATATGACAATACAGGAAATTCGTTTACAAACGGGACTTACAAGGAAAGAATTCTGCGTAAAATATGGACTACCAATTAGAACAATGGAGGATTGGGAAGCCGGAAGGAGAAACCCGCCGGAATATATTCCGCGTATGTTGGCTTATTATGTGGGAATTGAAAAAACAAAAGACTTCATAGAAAGAGGAAAAAGAAACATTAATATTGTCCGAGATACAGATGGCAATAAAATTGTTGTAATTCACGATATTATATTTAAGAACAAACAAAAAATTCTATGGAGCGATGTAGAAAAATATCTGGAACGATATATTGGCGATATTTATATGATAGAAGAGGACCGAGAAGAGATTTATATCGGAAAAGATTTACCAGATGAATATGCTGGTTCCAGGTATACAGCTACATTAAAAGGTGGCTTAGCAAAGGCGAAAGCAAATGCAGCGCAGGCAATTCCGGAACTAATAGAGCTTTCTGTAAATAAGTCTTATCAGGAAAATTTAAATCCAAAACATAAATTGGATGCCAGATATGGATGGTATCGTTATGATGTACGGTTTGCCATTGCTGTATACGATGAACAAGGGGAAGTTGAACGTTATAATGTATATAAAGCAAGAATGATTATCCGTTATGATGCAGACGGCAAGAAATACTTGTATGATATTATAAATATAAAAAAAGAACCGAGTACCCCGCTTGGCCAGATATAACATCTGCGTACGGTAAAAAACCGATTCTTTTCGAAGCTATTATATACAATAAAAAAGAAGAAATCAAGTATTATTTTACAAAACAAAGGAGAATCACCCATGCACACCCTCTACTTTGTCCGTCACGGACAGACCATTTGGAATGTGGAAAATAAAATCTGCGGGGCCACGGATATCGCGTTGACGGATCTGGGCCATCAGCAGGCCATCGAGACCGGAAAGAAGATTCTGGAGGAAGGCATTCAGGCGGATGAGATTCTATATTCGCCGCTTGTCCGCGCAGCGGAGACAGCCAGACATATCTCAGAGGTGACCGGAATCCCGGCACGGATGGAGCCGCGGCTGATCGAACAGAATTTTGGAAAATGGGAGTCCACGCCCCGGGACGGAGCGGATTTTCGAAAGGCCAAGGAGCAGTTTTTAAGCCGTTTCGAGGGCGGCGAATCCATGCTCCAGGTGGCCCAGCGTATCTACAACCTGTTGGATGACCTGAAAGCCGAAAAGGAAAAGACCTATATTCTGGTGGCTCACAACGGCATTGCCCGTGTGGTGCAGTCCTATTTTTATGAAATGACCAACGAGGAATATGCCTCCTTTGGTGTTAGGAACTGTGCGGTCGTACGGTACGAATTTCCGGAATAAATCCGCTTGGCAGATCAGAAAATTTAGTATAAAATAAGACAAATTTATTTACAGAAAGCAGGAGAAACATATGACAATCAGAACAGCAACCATCGAAGATCTGGAAGCCGTATCTGCCGTGGAGGCCGAGTGCTTCCCGCCTGCCGAGGCGGCCACCAAAGAAGAATTTGAAAAGCGCCTGACTCATTACGGAAAGCATTTCTGGCTCATGTTTGACGGCGACAAGCTTATCGCTTTTGTGGACGGCTTCGTGACCGATGAGGCGGATCTGACGGACGAAATGTATGAAAAGGCTGAAATGCACGACGAAAATGGCGCCTGGCAGATGATTTTCGGCGTCAATACCATTCCGGCTTACCGAAAAAAGGGCTACGCAGGCGAGCTCATCAAACGGGCCATTGCGGACGCGAAAGCACAGGGCCGGAAAGGGCTGGTGCTGACCTGCAAAGACCGTCTCGTGCACTACTACGCAAAGCTCGGCTTTGTGA
>CAKROP010000096.1 GCA_934373375.1 uncultured Anaerosacchariphilus sp. | reverse complement strand
CATTCCGCGTTGGACTCTGCGTATACCACCTGGGTTTCCGCATGCACCCGCAGCTTTGTCTCCGTGGTCTTTGCGGTAAAAATCAGCTTTTCCGCCGGAAACTCTTTCAGGACGCCTTTCAAAAGGGCGTAGCCCATATTACCCATTCCGATAAATCCTATCTCTGCCATATGTAACTGCCTCCTCTTTCATCGAAAAAGGATGCCGCTTCGCGACATCCTTCGTCTTTTTATTTTGCGTAATCTGTTACTCTGCTTTCGCGGATAACATTTACCTTGATCTGACCCGGATATTCCAACTCAGCTTCTATCTGCTTGGAAATATCTCTTGCCAGCAATACCATGCTGGCGTCATCTACCTGATCCGGAACTACCATTACACGAATCTCTCTACCTGCCTGAATTGCAAAAGACTTGTCTACGCCCTTAAAACCATTGGCGATATCCTCTAACTGTTTTAACCGATTTGTGTACGTCTCCAACGTCTCTCTGCGGGCACCCGGACGGGCTGCGGAAATGGTATCTGCCGCCTGTACCAGACATGCAATCAGAGATGTCGGTTCCGTATCACCATGATGTGATTCTACCGCGTTGATAACAATCGGTGATTCCTTGTACTTTCTGCACAGATCTGCACCAATCTGGATATGGGATCCTTCCACCTCATGGTCAATGGATTTACCAATATCATGAAGCAGTCCGGCGCGCTTCGCCATACGGACGTCTACGCCGACCTCGCCTGCCAGAAGGCCTGCCAGATGCGCTACTTCGATGGAATGCTTCAATGCATTCTGTCCATAGCTTGTACGGAACTTCATTCGTCCCAGGAGCTTCACCAGCTCCGGATGAATTCCATGGACGCCAACCTCGAGAACGGCTGCCTCGCCTTCCTCGCGGATCATGGTCTCCACTTCCTTCTGCGCCTTTTCTACCATCTCTTCGATACGTGCCGGATGAATACGTCCGTCCACGATGAGCTTTTCCAGCGCAATCCTTGCCACTTCGCGGCGAATGGGGTCAAAGCCTGACAGAATGACTGCCTCGGGGGTATCGTCGATGATCAGGTCGATGCCTGTCAATGTCTCAAGAGTACGGATATTCCGTCCCTCACGACCGATGATTCTTCCCTTCATCTCGTCGTTCGGAAGCTGTACCACGGAGATCGTCGTCTCTGCCACATGGTCGGCAGCGCACTTCTGAATCGCCGTTACTACATATTCCTTTGCCTTCTTGTCAGCTTCTTCTTTTGCTCTGCTCTCCAGTTCCTTGACGAGCACAGCGGTTTCATGTTTTACTTCGTCTTCAACAGTCTTTAATAAGTAATCTTTTGCTTGTTCGGAGGTAAGGCCAGAGATTCTTTCCAGTTCCTGTACTCTTTTTTCCTGAAGCTTGTTAATCTCAGCTGTCTGCTTCGCCAGCTTTTCTTCCTTGGCCGCATAGCTCAGCTCACGGCGTTCCAGGGCATCAGACTTCTTGTCAAGAGCTTCCTCTTTGGCAAGCACTCTGCGCTCATAACGCTGCAGCTCCGCTCTGCGTTCCTTTGTCTCTTTGTCCAGCTCGTTCTTTGTCTTCAGTGATTCTTCCTTCGCCTCCAGCAAAGCCTCGCGCTTGGATCGTTCCGCGACCTTCAATGCGTCGTCGATGATCTCTCTTGCTTTCTCTTCCGCGTTACCGACCTTTTTCTCGACCGTATTCTTGCGGACAGTCAGGGTCACAAGAGCCGTTACTACGATGCACACAATCGCAACGATTATAAGAACATAAAACGGCACAGGAGCACCTCCTTATTTAATTTTCATTGTACAAATATAACCTGTTTGACACGCTTATTTTTATAAGTTTTGCCGATTAGGAATAACATACAACTATTAAATTCTATACTTATTTTACCTTTCTGTCAAGTAATAGTTGGGTAACAGCAGCTCCCAGTCCGGTAATACCCGCAAGAAGCAAAATGATCCAGAATACCGCCTCATTTTCATCGCCTGTCTGTACCCTGGTACCTGTTTCGGAAGGCTTCTGCCGACTGGATTTCTTTCCTGCTTTATCTTCCGTTTTTTTCTCCGGTTTCTTTTCCGGCTTTTTTCCATCGTCATCCACGAACCGAAGCTCGTCTGTCTTGGTTCCCTGTGGATCCTTTTCCCGCAGAGTCGATGCAACTGTCAATTCTCCATTTTCCCCGTTGACAGCCATGACATGCAGATAATACACAGCGATCTGCTTCTGATCCTCCCGGGTCATTGTCAGTACATAATGATAGTCTCCCGGCTTTTCAAACCGGATTTCCGGCAGCTGCGTGATGGTCTTGTCCCTGGTCAGTGTTACACAATATTCCTCCGGACTTCCGTCCGGCATGGGACACCCTTCATCCAGTCCCTTCAGGGTCAACTGATATGTTTTGTCCTCATTCAGACCGCCCTGTCCCCAGGTAATTGTTACCGGCAGGGTAAACCGGCTGCCGCCTGACGCGTACACCGGAAAGGCCAGCATCAGGAACAGCCCCAAAGCTATCATTAAACTATATCTTTTTACTCTTCTTACTCTGTAAAATATTCTTCTCATTTGCGCTCATATACCATCAATACAACAATACGTTCTTCTTCCTTTTCCGACGAACAGGTGCTGAGAGCCAGGACAGCCCAACTATCCGGTTCTTCCGAAAGCTTCTCCAGAAGCTCTTTTCTGACATACTGCCCCTTCGTTAAAACTGTCTGCTGAAACACATCCGAATCCGGTCCGCAATCCTGCGGTTCAAAAATACAGGAGTCCGCTGCGTCCACCTTCATAACCGCCAGAAACGTGAGCGGATACGTTTTCCCCGGAACCATCAGTGTTCCCGTGGTATGCTCTTCCACAAAGTCCTCTTCCAGATACCGGTCCAGATCCCCAAACATCCTGTGCTTTTCCATATGATGTCCATACACCAGCTGGTATGCGCCCTGAAATGTCCTGTCGCACCTGGAATCCAGAAAAATGCTTCCTGCCAGGGCATATTCCCCGTACACATTTTTGTTCAGATATTCCAGGTTATCCTCACCCTGCACAATTGGGTCATCGATTCCGGTACCCTCCAGGGTCAGCCAGGCCGCCACATCCGGATTGAGTCTGTGAAGCTCTTCAAAGGATGGGCTTTCTTCCTTTGGCCTCTGTTTTCTCAGCTCCTGCTGAAGCTTAAGCGGCGCGTCATAGATGGTGTTATTATCCCAGATGCAGTAGACGCAGTAAAGCGCTGTTACAAGCAGCGTCAGCAAAACAGCCACATCCAGCAGTCTGTTGAGCAGCTTCAGCAGAATGCTTCCCATACTCTGCTTATTTTTCTCTGTCACGGCGTTTCTTACCTGCAAAGAACAAAAGAGCTGCAGCCGCTATGCCCGCAAGTACAAGGACGTAGGGCAGATTGGAAAGGAAAATGCCGGTGTCGATGGTTGTCTCTTTTCTGTTTTCAATCTCCACAGACTGCACCATTCCCACTGTGCCGGTTCCGGCTGCCGTATCCGTTATGGTTCCGTTTTTGCCGCCGGCAGACTCTGTACCATTGTATTTCGGTGCGTGATAGCCCTCTGCCTGGATCTCCGTCACCTGGTAGGCGACGCCCTTCGGAATATTGGAAAATACTACCGTTGTTCCGTCTTTCACCTTAATGGAAGCTGTTGCGCCGGTTTTCGCGTTATTGATCGCAGCCTCCGTCGGATTGCCCGTTATCCCGGCGCTGGTGCTGATAGCAATAGGCGCGTGGATTTCTGTTCCGGCAGGCGCAGTGAAGGAGACTGTTACATCAAACTCTTTGTTCTTATCTCCCATATTACCGGTAACTGTCTTTGTGACGCTCAAGCTGCCTGCGGCGTACTCATTGGTTACGTTCTCTGCTTTTTGTCCCAGAGAACCATCCGCATTGACCCTGTACAGCTTTACATTATCGATTTTCAGGGCTCCGGCTGACGTGTTGTCATTGACTACTGCCACACGGACCGCATAGGTATCTGCGGCATAGGTTACGCCGGCTGTATTTCCCGCTTTCTCCCGGAACTCATAGTAATAGTAGCCCACGCTCTGATAGCTGGCCGCCGTGACCGCGACTGCCACCGGCTGCGTAACCGGCGCTGACGCCGTATCCGCTGTCTTTGACAGGTCCCCTTCCGCATACGTGACAGAACCAATGGTTACTGCTTTTGCTGCATCTGGAATACTGGCAGCCTGTCCCGCCGGAAGCTCTTCCAGTTTTGTGATCTGATCCAGCTTGGCGGCGCTATTATATTTTGTACAGGACACCGCATACAGTGTCGCCTGATTCTCTGCCGGGCTTTTGGCGCCCTCCGCGCTGTCTCCATCCAATTGATATACCTTATTGAACGAATAGCCCTGTGCTGCTCCGCCGTCTTCCGCTCTTGCTGTCTTTGCATTTCCCAGCACCAACACTGCTGCCAGCGCCACGCCATATACTGTTTTCCATGCTTTCTTTTTCATAAGTTTTTCATTCCTTTTGACCGGTTTCTATTTGCTGCTTTTTTCTCTTACAGGCCTCTTCTTCTGAGAATCGTTATAATCCTTCCCCTTACCTGTTTTCGGGGCACTTCGTCGCCATCCGGGCTGTCTTCCGGGTCTGTCTGGTAATCCTGCTGTACAGGCAGCGTCTCCTCGTCTGTATTTTCTTCCTCTTTTACCGCTACTCTTCCGAAATGTAACGCTCCGCCGGCCTCATAGACAATAACGTCGCCTGTCCGATATTCCCGCTCCAGTCGATAGCCCAGGGCCAGATCCCCGTCCTTCAGGGACGGGTACATCTCCATTCCGGTCACCCGCCCCAGAAAAAGGACTCTGGTAAATACCAGATATAAAATCAGAAGGAATACGGCTGCCCGCACAAATAATCTCAGATATCCTTTTCCAAGTCCCTGCTTCATCTATCTGCGTCTCCGTCTGCTTATCCAAAACAGGATTCCAACGATCGCAATTCCGCCCAGAAGGCTTCCGTAAATCAGATTGGATTCCGTGAAGATTCCCGTTCCGGGCTCCATGTCAGCATACTGGCGGTTCGTGATCTTCACCGGCTCCGCGGTTCCATCCTCCGAAATGGTGACGGCATCGGCTCCGCTCTCATATTCCACCCGGTATTTCAGGCCATTGTTCATCGTGACCACGGTATCCGTGGATGTTATGGGCTTGCCATTGCTGTTCAGCTCCAGCACACGGTACTGCGCTCCCACCGGCACCTGCGTAAACTCCGGTTTTTCTGTGGAGCTGCCGTTCAGCTTATAGGTCACATTTCCATTCTGACAGATAATCTCCAAAATCTGCAAAGCTGGTGTACTGTCATAGCTTCCCGATTCCTGATAGGGATACAGTCCGAACTGGTAACTGCCATCCGGCAGCCCGGAACCGGTGACCGTTTCCCCATTCACATTCTGAAAGGTTTTTTCCAGTCCCAGTCTGCCTTTTTCATTGTAGGCTGTCACGTAGTATGTGGTTCCGGAATAGGAGATCTTCGCCCCCCATTTCTGCCAGTATTCCAGCTCCGTCGGAAAATTGTCATCCACTTTTTTGGCAACCACATAGTACTGCGGCGTTTTATCCAGCACATACCCTTCCGGCGCTTTTTCTTCCGTCAGGCGATATACGGTATTGTACCGTAACCTTGTTCCGTCTGTGTTTCCAAAACAGAAGGTTCCCTCTGCATTATCTGTGCTGCCCGTCTCTCCTACTATGTCCGTTCCATTTTCCACTTTTTCCCAGCGCTTTTCCTCTGTATTCCAGGTCACCTGCTCCAGCCGGAACTTTGCTCCATTCAGTGCGGCAGCTGTATTGTCCTTATCTACTTTTTTCACCTGAAGCACCGGATGAGTGTTAGTTTCCGCCGTTGAGCTTACCGTGTACCTTACGGTGGCATCTTTGATTTGCGCAATATCGCTGCTCTGCCCCCACCAGTACGCCGCATTGTTTACGGAAATATCCTGATCCGGCGGGCTGTTCAGGATCGCGTCATAGGTAATGGTAAGCGCCTGTCCGTCGGGTATGGTCAGTATCAGCTTCTGCCCGTCCTCTGTATCTTCAATGCGCGATAAAATATTGGATACCTGGTTTCCGTCCTTATCCGTTACCTTCAGCGATTCCGTATCGAACTGCAGCGGATCCTTCATTTCGTCCACCAGGGTCAGGGTATCTTCTCCTTTTACCAGATCCTCTCCCAGACTGTTTACCTGCAATGTAAAGGGCAGCTTGCTGTTATTCACGCTTCCCATTTTTTTACTGATGGTCTTTTTCGTAACTGTTACCGTAGCGGAAGAATTACTGATCACCTTACCTGAAGCATTCTTCACTGTAATTGCGTTGACAAACTCCTTTTCTTTTCCATTCAGCAGTATCTCCGGATCGCTGATCCTTGTAAGCACCTGGATTTCCAGAGAACGTTGATCCGCCGATTCGCCGCCCTTCTGAAGGTTTTCCACCCGGAACCGAAGCTGTCCTGTCTCACTGTTAAAGTAGGAAATACAGGTTCTCTCTACGTTTCCTCTGTCATTGCCATCTATCAGCGCGGTTGTTTCCATCTTTTTCCAGTTTTGTTCATCCTTATATTCGCCGATTTCCGGAACCACAGGCGGATTATCAAAGAGTTCTTTCGCAATCCAGAAATATCTGGCGTATACCGGTGTCAGTCCCTCCGGAATCTGATCCTCCACATGCACGGTACCTTCCAGATCCCCGGCGTAGTTGAGCTTGATTCGCCACTCCACATAGGTGCCCGGCTCTGTAATTTCATCTTGAAGCAGCTGGCTGATATTTCCTTTTTCATTTGAAATGACCTTCCAGTCTGATCCACCGCTGTATTCATAGACGCCGGCCATTTCTTTAAAATTGGTTCCGGCTGAAGTTCCACGCAGTACTGTTCTATTTACTTTCATAAATTCCGAAGTGCTGCTCTCCCGGAACCACAGCTCATTATAATAATTTCTCCAGGCTCTTGTCCCGTCCAGATTATAGGTCGGTCTGGTCTGCAGAACAATGTAGAGATGCTCACCCTCTTGTAATGTCAATGTTTTCTTTATTTCTATGGTGGCTGATGTTCCATCTGCCGGCGCGCTCCATGCATAGTCCGCATCTGCCGGAAGGATTTCGCCATTTTTATCATTTCCCGAAAGCTTCTTCATTTTCTTATCTGCTTCCAGCTCTCTGACCGAACCATAGTAATCCGTAAAACTTTTTCCATCCGGAATTGTTCCGATATACAGACCTACCATGGATGTACCACGCACCTGATGCAGGGAGCCGACGTCGGTGGAAGGCACGTCCTTTATCTGTGTTCCTGCGCTAATCTCCGTTCCTGTAACGTCAATCACCCACTATAAGCGCCCGTGCTCCCAGTCACCGCTGCTTTCTTTGTTATGGTCGAAATACCAGCCCGACTTTACGAGATTCA
>CAKROP010000095.1 GCA_934373375.1 uncultured Anaerosacchariphilus sp. | reverse complement strand
ATGTAGTGTTCGCCGGTCCGCCCAGAAAGCCTGCCAGCGCTGTTGCAAGGCCGTCGCCCATCAGCGTTCTGTGAAGACCCGGATTTGCAATAAAGTTCTCACCGACCGTGGCGGAGATGGCGGACATATCACCCACATGCTCCATCATGGTTGCGATAGCAATCGGAGCCATAACCAGAATAGCGGTTACGTCAAATTTGCAAATCTGAAGGGGCGGAACTCCTACCCAGCCGGATGTGGCGATAGCGGAAAAGTTCAGAATCGCAGAACCGTCCGGATTGGTCATGCCTGCCATGGACATCAGAAGCGCAACCACATAGGAAATCACGACGCCCATCAGGATCGGGATAATCTTAAACATACCCTTGCCCCAGATATTGAATACAATGATAACAGCCAGTGCCACCAGCGCCAGGAACCAGTTGGTGGAAGCATTATTGATAGCGGAGCCTGCCAGGCTCAGACCGATGCAGATAATAACCGGACCTGTCACAACCGGCGGCAGGAAACGCATCACGCGTTTTACGCCAACCAGGCGGATAATCAGAGCCAGTACCAGATACAGAAGGCCTGCCACTACCACGCCGCCGCAGGCATAAGCCGCTTTGTCATTGGCGCTCATGGTCGCGTACATACCGGTGTCCAGATGCGCTACCGTGGAAAATCCGCTCAAAAACGCAAAAGAGGATCCCAGAAATGCAGGTACCTTAAATTTAGTACAGAAATGGAACAGCAGGGTTCCGAAGCCTGCGCAGAACAGTGTAACCGCTACGGTCAGTCCTCGGGTCGGTCCTTCTCCGCAAGCATCCACAAAATAGCTGTTCACAAGAATCGGAACCAGGATCGTAGCCCCGAACATGGCGAACATATGCTGTAAGCCCAGAATCAGCATTTTGGGTACGCCCAGTTTTCTGGCATCACGAATTACTCCATTTGATTCATTCATAACGTTCTCCTTCGTTTGATAAGATATACTTGTTTATAGTAGCTTAACTTTATTCATTATAGTGATATTTGTCCTTGATTACAAGAACTTTTTCATCGAACCGTGGAATTTTTTGTCATTTTTTGTCTCCCTGGTAATATAGAAAAAGGTCAGCACAAAAATGATACCTTTTACAATGGATGTGGAGGAGAACGCCCACCAGATACCGGTCAGCCCCATATGTCCGCCCAAAAGAACGGCCAACGGAATCCGGGCGCTGGTGAAGATAATGCTGATAATGCTGCAAAGACGGGTTCGTCCAAGTCCCGATAAAGCCCCCACCGTCATCAGCTCTTCGCACATAAAGCCCTCACAGAAGCCAATGATAATCAGATAACCGACTGCAATGGAAATGGCTTCCGGCTCATAGAAAAAGATTTTCGCGATGGGTCCGGGCAGTAAAACAAAGGCCAATGTAATCAAAAGTCCCCAGGCTCCCACCGTCCAAAGTGAAGCCCGGTAGCCTTTTTTTACCCGGTCCATTTTTCCCGCTCCATAATTCTGGCCGATAAAGGCATTCAGAGCCGCCGCGAAGCCATCTGCCGTATTCCAGGAGACGGATTCAATCTGACCGCCCACCCGCTGCACCGCCACCGCTGCCGCGCCGTAAGCGGACACCATCCGGGTCAGCACCATGGAAATGGCGCAGTAAACCATGCCCTGCAGGGCTGTAGGAATACCGATTTTACAGATGCCCTTCAGATATTTCGACGGGATCTTCGCATAGAGGTGAATGCCCTTCAGCACATTTTCATTTTTCCGGAACACCACGCCCAGCACCATGATTCCCATTACGATAAACTGTGCCGTCACAGTAGCAATGGCAGCGCCGACCGCTCCCAGCTTCGGGAACGGACCAAGTCCCAGAATCAGCACCGGATCCAGAACCATATTGATCGCCAGACCGATGAGGTTCGCCACAAAAGGCGTCCTGGAATCACCCTGCGCTGTATACAATCCGGTCAGTGTCAGTGCCAGAAATGAAAATACCAGCAGACCGCAGGCCACCCGCGTATAGGCAAAGGCAGCATCCAGCGCTTCCGGATCCGTCAGCTTGAAAAAGCCTACCAGCGGATGCAGAAATATCACACACATGGCTGAAAAAGCCAGTCCCGTCAAAAGAGACAGCTGCACTGCCGCCTGGGCGTAGCCATGGGCTTCTTCCCTATCGCCCCGGCCAATGTACTGGGCCACCTGCACCTGACCGCCCATACGGGACATGGATGCTAACCCTTGCGAAAGCCAGATGTACATACCGCCCACTCCGACGCCTGCCACAGCCTTAGATCCCAGCTGTCCTATCCAGGCCATATCGGTAATATTATATAAGGTCCCAAGAAAAGACGAAGCCATGATGGGAATCGCCAGCTTCGTCAATGTCTTCAAAATGGGACCTTTGGTTAAATTTCCTTCCAATGTCTCTTCCCTTTTCTTTCTCATTACGGCAGGGCACGTAAAATCGCCATGCCCTCGGCCAAATCGCCGATTTTCCGATAATAATTCACATCCGGCTCCAGATCCCGGAAGCCCGGCTGTGGTACATAGACAGTCCGAAGTCCGGCTGCCCGGGCTGCCTTTACGCCGATGAGCGAATCCTCAAAGGCGATTGCCTCGGAAGGCTTTAAGCCCCCCCGCTTCATGGCCAGTCGATACAGATCCGGCGCCGGTTTTCCCGCCTGTACTTCATTTCCAAAAGCTGTACAGTCCAGCATCTCATAGATTCCGTGAAAACGCAGCATTTTCTCCGCCCGTTCCCGAATGGTACCGCTGGCCACACCTACAGTCATGCCCTTTTCTTTTGCCAGGGTCACGATTTCCTTTGCGTAAGGCATCAGGGGCATACGGCCATCCTCCAGCGCCCCGGCCATATATCCGTCGCGGATCGCGCGCAGCTCCGGTATAAGACGCGCTTCTCCGGTCACGCTCTCAATCGCACGCTCCAGATCCTTTCCGCCGATGCCGTTCCAACTGTTCAGTGTCTCATCCGAAATGGGAATCCCCATTTTATTAAAGGCCATCTTCCAGCACTGGGCATAAAGACGCTCGGAATCAATCAGGCAACCGTCCATGTCAAAGATGACGCCCTTGAAACGGCGTTTTCTCTTATTTTTCTCCTGCATTTCCTTTTGCTGCTCTCGATAAGTCTCGTAGAGATCCGGCCGCCGCTCTTTCGTCCGCAGAATAGACAGCTCCTGCCGCCAGCCTTCAATATTTGTGTGATTTCCGGACAACAGCACCGGCGGTACCTCTTTATCGTGCCACACCTCCGGGCGGCTGTACTGGGGATATTCCAGCAGCCCGTCCTGGAAGCTCTCAAACTCCGCGGAAACCTCATTGTTCAGGACACCCGGTACCAGCCGGGAAATGGCGTCAATCATGACCATGGCCGGAAATTCCCCGCCGGTCAGTACATAATCGCCGATGGACACATAATCCGTCACAACCTCTTCCAGCACACGCTCATCAATGCCCTCATAATGGCCGCAGAGGAAAATCACATCCTCTTCCTTCGCCAGCTCCTCCGCCATGGACTGGTTGAAGGTGGTTCCCTGAGGGGTCACATAAATAGTTCTTGCTTTATGGCCGATATTTCCCGTCACGGACTCCCAGGCCCGGTACACCGGCTCCGCCTGCATGACCATGCCCGCGCCGCCGCCGTAAGGGTAATCGTCTACCTTATTGTGCTTATTGTCTGCAAAGTCGCGAATGTTGATGGCATTCAGACCAATCGTTCCCTTTTCAATGGCCCGGCCCGTGATGCTGGTCTTTAAACCATTTTCAATCATTTCCGGAAATAAAGTCAGCACATGATATCGGTTCATCAAAGCAGGCCCTCCGGGATACGCACGATCATTTTTGCAGCCTCCACGTCCACATCCAGAATGCAGGACGGAATCGCCGGAAGCAGGATCTCTTTTCCTTCGTCCGTCTCTACCACATATACATCGTTGGCACCGGTCTGCAGCACATCCGTCAGGGTGCCGAGACGCTTCTCCTCTTCATCGTAGACGTCCATGTCAATCAGATCTACGATGAAATTTTCATTTTCCGCAAGCGGCACCGCCTGCTCTCTATCGATTAAGAGATCTTTTCCTCTGTATTTTTCGATTTCGTTAATGTCCTGAAATTCCTGGAATTTCAGAATAACCTGATTTTTGAAAAACTTTACGCCGGTGACCTTCAGAGGCATATAGTCTTTTCCCGTGTCCAGATACACCTTTTTCAGCTTCCGGAAACGCTCCGGATCATCCGTGGTCGGGAATACCTTTACCTCGCCCTTCAGACCATGTGTGGATGAAATGACGCCTACACGCAGATACTGTTCCATTGTGTTTCCTCCCTTTATATAACAACAGCGGGTGTCTCCACCCGCCGTCTGTGCGGAATTCTACTGAAGAATCTCCACAACTACTTTCTTTTCTTCCTTAGATGACGCTGCCTTGACAACGCTGCGAATGGCCTTGGCGATACGGCCCTGTTTGCCGATTACCTTGCCCATATCAGAAGGCGCTACGCGGAGCTCGACCAGAATGGTTTTCTCATTCTCTGTCTCCGTAACGACAACCTCATCCGGATGCTCCACCAGTGATTTTGCAATCACTTCTACTAATTCTTTCATCAGATACCTCGCTTGTTTCCTCGACAGCTAGTGCCTCGGGCTGTACTGAATCATTACGATTATTTCTCTACGCCTGCTGCCTTCAGGATCTTGCCTACCATCTCAGTCGGCTGAGCGCCGTTTGCAAGCCACTTCTTAGCTGCCTCAACGTCTACCTTGAAAGTACTCGGATCTGTGCTCGGATCGTAGGTACCGATCTCCTCGATAAAACGACCGTCTCTCGGGGATCTGGAATCTGCTACGATAATTCTATAGAAAGGAGCTTTCTTCTGACCCATTCTTCTTAATCTAATCTTTACTGCCATTTGTTTCACCTCCGCATTTTCTGCTGTTAATATAGTATTTTATTTATTTAAAAAGGAAAACGCATACGTCCCTTTTTACCACGTTTGCCGCCCATTCCCATCATGCCGGGCATCTGCTTCATCATCTTGCGCATCTGCTCGAACTGCTTTACCAGGCGGTTGACCTCGGCGATATCCACACCTGCGCCTTTGGCGATCCGGTGCTTTCTCGACGGGTTCAGAATCTCGGGATTGGACCGCTCCTTCGGCGTCATGGAAAGGATAATCGCCTCGGTGCGCGCCATCTTCTTTTCGTCGATGGCATTTTCAATGTCCTTCATCTGGCTTCCCAGCCCCGGCATCATAGCCAGCACACTGGAAAGGCCTCCCATTTTCTTCATCTGGTTCATACTCTCCAGATAATCATCAAAGCCAAACTGCGCTTTTTTCAGCTTCTGCGTCATGGCCTTGGCTTTTTCCTCATCCACGGACTCCTGCGCTTTCTCAATCAGGGTCAGCACATCGCCCATACCGAGGATACGGGACGCCATACGGTCCGGATAAAACTGCTCCAGATCCGACAGCTTCTCGCCCATACCTATATATAAAATCGGCTTTCCGGTCACTGCCTTGACAGACAGGGCGGCTCCGCCTCGGGTATCGCCATCCAGCTTCGTTAAAATCACGCCGTCGATGCCAATCTTATCGTTGAACACGGTGGCCACATTGACTGCGTCCTGTCCGGTCATGGCGTCTACGGTCAGAAGAGCCTGATCCACATGGAGATTCTCTTTAATCTCCTGCAGCTCCTCCATCATGTCTTCGTCCACATGCAGACGGCCTGCAGTATCGAGGATGACCACATTGAAGTTATTCTTCTTCGCGTACTCATAGGCGCCCTTCGCGATATTCACCGGCTTCTGATTCTCGCCCATGGTAAATACCTCTACGCCCTGCTTCTCGCCGTTGACCTGCAGCTGCTTAATCGCAGCCGGACGATAGACGTCACAGGCTACCAACAGTACCTTGCGGCCCTTGCTTTTCAGCTTTCCGGCCAGCTTGGCTGCCGTGGTGGTTTTACCGGCTCCCTGAAGACCCATCATCATCAGAACGGTCACTTCACCGGGGTTACGAAGCTTCAGCTCTGTAGTCTCGCTGCCCATCAGGGAAATCAGTTCCTCATGGACAATCTTTACTACCTGCTGTCCCGGCGTCAGACTGTTCATCACATCCGCGCCGATGGCACGCTCCTCTACGGACTTGATAAACTGCTTGACTACCTTAAAGCTTACGTCAGCTTCCAGAAGAGCCATCTTGACTTCCTTTAAGGATGCTTTCACATCCGCCTCAGAAAGACGTCCCTTACCCCGCAGGTTCTTAAATACATTCTGTAATTTATCAGATAAACTTTCAAATGCCATCTATAAATTCTCCAATATCCCGTTTAACTGCCGTACAAGCGCTTCCTTGTCCGGTTCTTCGGTCTCCCTTAAGGACTTTTCCATCTCTTCGATCTGCTCTTTGATGGTCACAAACTTCTCAACCAGGTGAAGCTTCGACTCGTATTCCTGCAGAATCTTGTTGCACCGCTTAATCAGATCATGCACGCCCTGGCGGCTGATACCCTTTTCTTCCGCCACCTCGCTGAAAGAATAATCGTTCAGCACCACGTCCTCGTAAATCTGCTTCTGATGGTCCGTCAGCAGTTCTCCGTAAAAATCATACAGCAGTGTCTGCTCCAGAATTTTATCCATACTTCTCACCTGCCTGACTTATCATACACAATCCGGGCAGGGTTGTCAAGTATTTTTTCTTGACAAAATTATTTTTCGGATATTCTGCCCTTTAACCCAGAATTCCCAGGTGCTCCAGCAAAATCTTCAGACCAATACAGATGAGAATCAGGCCTCCGGCAAACTCTGCCTTTGCCTTATACTTCATACCAAAGATATTGCCGATGCGGATGCCGATGGCGGAAATGACGAAGGTGGTCGCTCCAATAAAGGTGACGGAAGGAACCAGCGCCACGTTCAGAAAGGCCAGGGTGATGCCCACGGCCAGGGCGTCGATGCTGGTGGCTACCGCCAGCATCAGCATGGTTTTGAACGCGAACGGATTCTCTTCCTTCGGACAGACCTCCGCGTCCTCATCCTTTTCTCTGGACTCCCGAATCATATTGACGCCGATGATGGCCAGCAGCACGAAGGCAATCCAGTGGTCGATGCTGGTGATGTAATCTTTGAACTGGGTGCCCAGAAGATATCCGGCCAACGGCATCAGCGCCTGAAAGCCGCCAAACCAGACGCCGACGATACAGCACTCCCTTACGCCCACCTTTTTTACACTTAAACCCTTACAAATCGATACAGCAAAAGCGTCCATGGACAGGCCTACCGCAAGAATGAAAAGTTCTACCAATCCCATAATGAAGTTCTCCTTTTTCTTTTTTCTCTGGCCTTTTTCCGTATATAAAGTAAGAGACCTACCCGCAGAATTACTTCTGCGGATAAGTCTCGTTATTTCATACAAAAC
>CAKROP010000094.1 GCA_934373375.1 uncultured Anaerosacchariphilus sp. | reverse complement strand
TTTGTATACAAGGCCGCTTGCCATAGTTCGGAGTCTATATTATTTTCGATTACCTGTGTTAACTCATCAAATGATAAAATGAAATTTTCAAATCCAATAAAAGGCTTCTGATTTTTCGACTCAATTGACACAATAGATTTTTCATTCGTGGCTATCTGGTGCCACATTCGAGTCGCTCCACCCCAATCAATAACCAGTCTTCCCTCATACTCCTTCAGCACATCCACATGTTTCAAATTAAACAATGCCCTTTTGCCATGATACTCTTTTGCTTTATATTTTACCATATATTTTCTGTTATCAAAATATATTTTCCAATATTTTCCTTAAATATTGATGTATTTTCAAGAAGGTTATTTAAAATTCAGATATTTCTTTTATTCTATTTTCACTTCTTCCCAAACAGCAAAAAGGACTCTCCTTCCCGGAAAGCCCTCTCTGCTGCTCTATCATTCTATTCTCACTTAAATCGTCGCAATATCAATCAGACTAAGCGTCTTCACATCCGTATTTTCCAGACTGGTCACTAGCGCCTTCGCCGTATCAATAGCAGTCAGTACAGTCACGCCTGTCTCAATGGCATTTCTACGGATGACAAAGCCGTCGTGGCTGTGATCCACACCCTGGGACGGCGTGTCGATAACCAGGTCGATCTTGTGACCCAGAATCAGATCCAGAATATTGGGGGATTCCTGCTCCAGCTTTCTGGTCAGGCGCACGGAGACGTCTGCCTCCATGAGCGCTCTTGCGGTGCCCTTGGTGGCGTAGATACAGTAGCCCAGCGCCTCAAAGCGCTTCGCGATCTCCACGGCCTCTTCCTTGTCCTCGTCACGGACAGTCATAATCATATTCTTATACTTGGGCAGACGGATGCCTGCGCCCAGGAACGCCTTGTAAAGGGCCTCGTTGAAGGTTTTGGCAATACCCAGACACTCTCCGGTGGATTTCATCTCCGGTCCCAGGCTGATGTCCGCGCCGCGGATCTTCTCGAAGGAGAATACCGGCATCTTCACCGCATAATAATCTGCCTCCGGCTGAAGGCCCGGCTGATAGCCCAGATCCTTAATCTTATAACCCAGAATCACCTTGGTAGCCAGCGGTACAATCGGAATACCGGTTACCTTACTGATATAGGGAACCGTACGGCTGGAACGGGGATTTACCTCAATGACGTACACCTCGTCGCCCACTGCGATAAACTGAATATTGATCAGACCGATGACATGTAAGGAGCGGGCCAGGCGCTTCGTGTATTCCTCGATGGTAGCCTTTACCTTATCGCTGATACTCTTGGCCGGATATACGGAAATACTGTCTCCGGAATGGATACCCGCACGCTCAATATGCTCCATAATACCCGGAATCAGGATATCCTCGCCGTCGCAGACCGCGTCTACCTCAATCTCCTTACCCTGCAGATACTTGTCCACCAGAATCGGATGCTCCTGGGCGATCCGGTTGATAATGCCGATGAACTCCTCCACGTCCTTGTCGTTGATGGCAATCTGCATGCCCTGGCCGCCCAGTACGTAGGACGGGCGAACCAGAACCGGATAGCCCAGCTCGTTTGCTGCCTTCTTTGCCTCCTCGGCGGTAAATACGGTGTGTCCCTTGGGTCTCGGAATCTGACACTGCTCCAGGATCTCGTCAAAGAGCTCTCTGTCCTCTGCCGCGTCCACATTTTCCGCAGAAGTTCCAAGAATGGGCACGCCCATCTTCATCAGGGCCTCGGTCAGCTTGATAGCGGTCTGTCCACCGAACTGTACAACTGCTCCGTCCGGCTTCTCCAGACGCACAATGCTTTCCACGTCCTCCGGAGTCAGGGGCTCGAAATACAGCTTATCCGCAATATCAAAGTCGGTACTTACCGTCTCCGGGTTATTGTTGATGATAATAGTTTCATAGCCCTCTTTCGCAAAGGCCCAGGTACAGTGTACAGAACAGAAGTCGAACTCGATACCCTGTCCGATACGAATGGGGCCGCTTCCCAGAACCAGTACCTTTTTCCGATCTCTGGTCTCCACCACCTCATTTTCACTGCCAAATACAGAGTAGTAATAGGGAGTGCTTGCCTCGAACTCTGCCGCGCAGGTATCTACCATCTTGTATACCGCGGTGATGCCGTTGGCATAACGGAGCTCTTTAATCTCCTCCTCGGTCTTGCCGGTCAGGCGGGCAATGACGTTGTCCGGGAACTCGATGCGCTTGGCTTCCTTCAAAAGCTCCGGCGTCAGGGGTCCGCTCTTCAGGGCATGCTCCATTTCCACCAGAATCGCAATCTTATCGATAAACCAGATATCAATCTGGGTAATGGCATGAATCTCCTCATAGGAAATGCCCTTACGGATGGCTTCCGCAATCAGCCAGATACGACGGTCGTCCACCACATGAAGCTGATCCAGGATTTCCTCTCTGGAAAGATTTGTAAAATCATAGGACATCAGGCTATCCACGTGCTGCTCCAGGGAACGGATGGCCTTCATCAGGGCGCCCTCAAAGTTGTTGCAGATGGCCATAACCTCGCCGGTGGCCTTCATCTGGGTCGTCAGGGTACGCTTTGCGCTGATAAATTTATCGAAGGGCAGACGGGGCATCTTCACGACACAGTAGTCCAGCATGGGCTCAAAGCTGGCCTTGGTCTGTCCTGTAATGGCATTGGGAATCTCATCCAGAGTATAACCCAGAGCGATCTTCGCTGCCACCTTGGCAATGGGGTAGCCGGTAGCCTTGGAAGCCAGTGCGGAAGAACGGCTGACACGGGGATTTACCTCGATGACGCAGTATTCAAAGCTTTCCGGATGCAGGGCATACTGGACGTTGCAGCCGCCGGTGATGTTCAGCTCGCTGATGATATTCAGGGCAGAGGTACGCAGCATCTGGTACTCCTTATCGCCCAGGGTCTGGGAAGGAGCTACGACGATACTGTCGCCGGTGTGTACGCCGACCGGGTCGATATTTTCCATGTTACATACGGTGATGCAGTTGCCGGCGCTGTCGCGCATGACCTCATACTCGATCTCTTTCCAGCCTGCGATGCAGCGCTCTACCAGAACCTCGCCCACACGGGAGAGTCTGAGACCGTTGGCCAGAATCTCCTCCAGCTCCACCTGGTTGTGGGCGATTCCGCCGCCGCTGCCGCCCAGGGTGTAAGCCGGGCGAAGTACCACCGGATAACCGATTTTATTTGCGAACGCAATACCTGTCTCTACGTCCTTTACTACCTCGGAAGCCGCCACGGGCTCGCCGATTTTCTCCATGGTGCTCTTGAACTCCAGACGGTCCTCGGCCTTCTTGATGGTCTCGGAAGTGGTTCCGATGAGGCGTACGTTGTGCTCCTTTAAGAAGCCGCGCTCCTCCAGCTCCATGGCAAGGTTCAGTCCTGCCTGACCGCCCAGGGTCGGCAGTACACTGTCGGGCTGCTCCTTCAGAATCAGCTGCTCTACCACCTCGACAGTCAGCGGTTCGATGTATACACGATCCGCGATATCCTTATCGGTCATGATAGTGGCCGGATTGGAGTTTAAAAGAACTACCTCGATGCCCTCCTCCTTCAGGGAACGGCAGGCCTGGGTGCCCGCATAGTCGAACTCGGCTGCCTGGCCGATGATGATCGGGCCGGAGCCGATGACAAGTACTTTTTTGATAGACGGATTCTTAGGCATTTTTCTTCACCTCCATCATGCGAATAAACCGGTCAAACAGGTAGCCGGAATCCTGGGGACCCGGGCATGCTTCCGGATGGAACTGTACGGTAAAAATGTTCTTACCGGTGTATTTCAGACCCTCGTTGGTCTTGTCGTTGACATTTTCAAAGGCTGCCGTAGCTACGGCCGGGTTCAGGCTGTTCACATCTACGGCATAGCCGTGGTTCTGGGAGGAAATGTATACTCTTCCGGTCTCCAGATCCTTCACCGGATGATTACCGCCTCTGTGGCCGTATTTCAGCTTGTAGGTGTCCGCGCCGGTAGCCAGGGCCATCAGCTGATGTCCGAGACAGATAGCGAAAATCGGGATATCACTCTCGTAAAGCTTCCGTACTTCGTCAATAATCGGTCCGCAGTCCTTGGGATCTCCCGGGCCGTTGGAAAGCATGATGCCGTCCGGATTAGACGCGATGATTTCCTCTGCCTTGGTTCCCGCCGGGTAAATGGTGACCTCGCAGCCTCGCTCATGGAGGGAACGGGCGATGTTGCGCTTTGCGCCCAGATCCAGGAGCGCTACCTTGTAGCCGTCATTTTTCATCACAGACTTTTCTTTGCAGGTAACCTTTTCGACCACCTTGCCGGTGCGGTATGCCTTTAAGCGGGGCATGACCTCGTCCAGATTTTCATATTCTTTTGTGGTAATCATACCGTTCATGGTGCCGCTCTCACGCAAAATCTTGGTCAGCGCACGGGTATCAATACCTGCGATTCCGGGAATGTCATATTTTTTCAGGAAATTCTGAATGGTATCTGTACTTCTGAAATTGCTGGGAAGGCGAGAAAGCTCCCGAACAATATATCCGTCCGGCCAGGGACGTCCGGACTCCATATCCTCATAACATATTCCATAATTACCAATCAACGGATAAGTCATCACTACCGCCTGTCCCGCGTAGGACGGGTCGGTCAGCACTTCCAGATAACCGGTCATTGAGGTATTGAACACGATCTCACTTACGACCTCGCGCTCTGACCCAATGCTGGTGCCTGTAAACACATGTCCGTCTTCCAATATCAGAAAAGCTTTCATTCGTCCACCTGTTCCTTTCAAAAATGTAGTTTCATTCTATATACTTTCTCAAAAAAAAAAGACATACCATGCCCACTCGCATTTCCAGTCTTTTTCCCTCAAATTGAAGTTATTATACTATAACTCCTTTTGATGTTCAAGAGTTTTTTTCGGTACAATCCGATTTTTTCGCAACATTTTTTTCATACCATTTTTCATGGCTTTTGCGGGCGGCTTATCCTGGCCGCCCGCTGTTCCCTATTTTTCTGCTTTCGCCGCCTGCCGTTCCAAAAGCCGCCGCTCCACGGTTGGGAACCGCTGCAAATCTGTATGCGGAATCGCCTGGGCCGCGCGCATGAGCTCGATGAACTCCTCCACCGCGCCGAACTGGACGTATTGCATCCGCCCGATGATCTCTTCTGCCTTTCCGGTAAGGCTTCGATCCAGTAACAGCTTTTTCGCCCCCTGCAGGGATGTATTTCCCGGGGAAATGATTTTGTTCCGGTCGATGTCCGGGTACATGCCGATGGTAACCGCCGACTCCTTGTCGATGTGGGTGCCGAAGGCTCCGGCCACATAAAAGCGGCCCACGTCTTCCATGCCAAGACCAATCAGGTTCATTATGTACTCCACCATGGTCATGGCTGCTGCCTTGGTGCGAATGAATTCGTCGATGTCACTCTGGTAAAAATACAGTCCCGGCGCGTATTCAATGGCGTACTCGGTGTCCTCTTCGGAAGACGCGTCGCGCATGGGGAGCTTTTTAAGTCCGGGAATCCGAAGCTTCTCTTTTTCATCCTCGTCTCGGCTCTCTTCCGTCCGAATGTCCGCTGCCTGAAATCTACCCCGCAAATCAATCCAGCCATTCAGATAAAGCTCTGCCAACAGATCCACGATACCGGAGCCGCAGATGCCCTTCGCCTCCGTCTCACCGATGACATGGGCCTTCAACCGCCCATTTTCTGTGGTTACGCTATCTACCGCGCCGTTCTCCGCCCGCATGCCCGTGCGGACCGAACCGCCCTCCAGGGCCGGGCCTGCCGCGCCTGCGCCTGCCAGCAGGAATTCCTGATTGCCCACCACCAGCTCGCCGTTGGTTCCCACATCCAGGAATACACTGATCTCCTCCCGTTCGGGAAGCCCCGTCGCCAGCATACCGCTGATGATATCGCCGCCCAGGTAATTCTCCATGGCCGGACAAAGGTATACAAAGCCCTGCACCGGTATCCCAAGCTCCGCGCCCCGGCACACCTCCGGCTCCAGGGTCTGCACTGCATAAGGCGACTGAAAGACTCCGAAAGCGTCCAGACCCAGTAGGAAATGCATCATGGTCGTATTGCCCGCCACGGTCAGGATATTGCACTTCCTGGTATCTATACCGGTTTCATCCGAAAGCTGCTCCATAAGCTTCCGGAATCCCTTTGCCGTAGCCTCCTGCAGCTCACGGCGCCGTTCCGGGTGATCCTTGGTATAGAAGATACGGGTCAGAATATCGTCCCCATAAGCGATCTGCGGATTGAATACACTTTCCGAGGCAAGCGTCTCTCCGGTATTTAAATCCACCAGCTCCATTATAATCGTAGTACTGCCCAAATCCGCGCAGAGGCCATAATGCTGTGCTGCGGTATCGCCCGGCTCCAGCGCAAGCAGTTCCCAGACACGTCCGTCGAAGCCCAGGGACGCCGTCACCTGCCAATCTGCCTGCTCGCAGATCGCCAGACAATCGTTCAGTACCGCCGGGCGGATCCTGATATCTGCCTCATCCCGAACAACGTGAGAAAACGCGCTCTGCGAGTCTCCCGTATAAAAAGAACCACAGTCCCGCAGAGCAGCCAAAAGCCGCTTCTGCATGGATCTGTGGTCCTCCTCACAGGGTCGGGGCAGCTCTACATATACTTTTCTGCTCCATTCCTTCATATTCTAACTAGTTATCCAGCAGCTTGTCCTGGCCATTCCAGCTGTACAGCTTACGGATTTCCTTTCCAACCTTCTCTGACGGATGCTCAGCAGCCAGCTTTCTCATAGCCTTGAAGTGAGCCTGTCCGCCTGCTGAAGACATATCAAGCAGGAAGTCCTTTGCGAAGGTACCATCCTGGATGTCCTTCAGGATCTTCTTCATGGTCTTCTTGGTCTCCTCGGTGATGAGCTTCGGTCCGGTAATGTAATCGCCGTACTCTGCAGTGTTGGAAATAGAATAGCGCATTCCTTCGAAGCCGGACTGATAAATCAGGTCTACGATCAGCTTCATCTCATGGATACACTCGAAGTAAGCGTTTCTCGGGTCATAGCCAGCCTCAACCAGAGTCTCGAAACCAGCCTGCATCAGAGCGCAAACGCCGCCGCACAGAACTGCCTGCTCACCGAACAGGTCTGTTTCTGTCTCAGTTCTGAAGGTGGTCTCCAGGATACCGGCTCTTGCTCCGCCGATAGCCAGGCCGTATGCCAGTGCGTACTCCAGAGCCTTGCCGGTCGCATCCTGCTCTACCGCTACCAGACAGGGAGTTCCCTTACCAGCCTGATACTCGCTTCTTACGGTGTGGCCCGGTGCCTTCGGAGCGATCATGGTAACGTCTACGTTCTTCGGCGGTACGATCTGATTGAAATGGATGTTGAAGCCGTGGGAGAACATCAGCATGTTGCCCTCTTCCAGGTTCGGCTCGATATCTTTTTTATACATAGCTGCCTGAAGCTCATCATTAATCAGAACC
>CAKROP010000093.1 GCA_934373375.1 uncultured Anaerosacchariphilus sp. | reverse complement strand
TGGTAGAAGCAGTGGAGAGCGGTCTTGGAGAATAAGAAGAAATGGGCGATAGGGTATGCAGTATTCTGCATACTCTGTTTCGCCGTGTCTGTCGCTATGCCCCATGACAGACTGGAATCCCGGGGGCTGGAGGGTATCGGAAAGCCCTCGTTAAAACTGAAGACAGAAGCGATAACGGATGATACAGAGCTGAGATTTGAATACCTGCCAGATGCACAGGCGTTAAGCCAGCTTTCTTTTTATTTTACGGCGGATGACGAGGGCGTCTATACGGATGGCCGGATTGATATCGGGGCCTATGACGCGCAGACCCGGGAGCTTCTGGCCAGCGCTTCCTATGATTTGCAGGATCTGGGAGCCGAGGGCTTCTGGGGTGTGGACTTCACACAGGAGCCGGTGGGACAGGCTATTGAGGTGGTCATCACCGGAAAGGGTATAAAGAACGGACCCTATATCTGGCTGAATACGGAGACGGAGACAGCCGGAACATCCTACGAGGATGGACAGATCCTGGAGAATAATCTGATTTTTAATGCGGTGTACCGGACACAGGTGCACTATGTGAAGAAACCGCTGATCACGACGCTGATGTTGGCGATTCTGGGAGCCATGTTTTTCCTGGTGTCAGGGAAGAAGCAGGAAAAAGCGACAAAAAAGCGGGATTCCGGACTTGGGAAAAAAGCGGCTGCTTTCGGGAGAAAGCTGAAGACCTTCTATGAGAAACATAAAAAGCTCCTGGGGCTGGGACTGCTGCTTTTTATTACGGCGCTTATGTTCCTGTATGTGTATGACGTACAGATTCGAAAGGCCATGAACAGCACCCATCGGGAAGTAGTCATGAAGGACAACAATGAGCTGCTGCCCGTGACAGCGGATACACAGGAGCTGATTCAGTATTATACCACCGAAGAAAAACAGCTGGTGGGGCTGGGTGTGCGGATGGATCTGGGCGAGAATTTTGCGGGAGAGGGGCTGATTCACGCAGAGGTCTATGATGTGACCGGGGCGGCAGCTTCCGGCGAGACGACCGATCTGGCGGATCAGGGAAGCCTGCTCTGCGCAGCGGATATCGACGCGGCCACCTTGCTGGACGGTCAGTATATGGGCCTGATTTTTGACAACTCCCAGACGGATACCAAGGGACATACCTACGAGGTGAAGCTGCATTTTGCGGATACGCTTCTGGATTCCGGTCTGTCAGTGATTGTGACGCCAAAGGGTTATTACAAAGAGAATACCCTGCTGGTAAACGGCGCGGAGAGCGCGGTCCGGCTCAGCATGAACGCCCATACGTATTTCAATCTGTTCCTGAAAAAGTATTTCTTTGCCATGTTTCTGTTTGCGGAGGCCGTGTGCGCAGGCTTTTATTACCTGGCTTTTATGCGGAAGTGCAAGATAGAGAAAGTATTTCTGTTTACGATTCTCTGCCTGGGCATTCTGTATAATTTCCTGATTACGCCCTATATGACGCCGGATGAGTCTTATCATATCGACATGACCTACCGGCATTCCAATACGCTGCTTGGTATCGAGTCGGCGGGCGAGAATAAGTGCTATAAGCGGATGGACGATACGAAGATCGAATTTACATCGGAGCCCAGCCTGGAGAATTATAAGAACATTTACGACGGATTCTTCAGGGTCGTAAGGGACAATCGGTTGGTGGAGGCAGACGCTACATCCACCACGGAAGCGCCGATGATTCTGTATCTTCCGGCGGTGCTTGGCATGACGTTGGCGCGACTTCTGCATCTGGGAACAGTGCCCATGTATCTGCTGGCGCGCTGGTGCAGTCTTCTGTTCTTTGCGCTGATGACATATATAGGCATGAAAAAGCTGCCCTTTGGAAAGATAACGCTGTTTTTGTTGGCGATTTTGCCCATGAATCTGCAGCAGTGTACATCCTTTTCCTATGACGCGGTGATTAACGGTGTGATTTTCCTGTATATCTGCTACTGCATTTCTCTGACCTGGTGGGAAGAACCGATGAAGCCGGTGGATATTCTGGTCATGGGAATCTTGAGTATTGTGATGATCTACGGAAAAAGCGGCATCTATCTGCCCATCGCATTGCTGGCGCTGCTGATTCCGGCGAAGCGCTTCGGCGGAAAACGGGTGCGGAATTTCTGCATTCTGGCCCTGTGTCTGCTGCCGGTGCTGGCTTTTGTAAATAAGAACACCGTGGCAGTCAATTATATAGCAACGACTACAGAGGCCACGGCTACAGTCGGTTCTTCCACCACAGCCGGTTATACCCTCGGGTATTTCCTGTCACAGCCTCTGGAGCTGGTGCGTATCATGGCGAATACCATTGCGGACAAGAGTGCTTTCTATCTGATGTCTCTGGTTGGACAGAAGATGGGGTGGGTAGAAATCGAGATTTCGGAAGTGATTCCCATGCTGTTTCTGCTGCTTCTGGTACTGTCCTGCATGCGGACGAAGGACGAACCCCAGTATGTGAAGACCGGGCAGAAATGGTGGATTGTCTGCGTCTGTGCGGTCTGTGCAGGGTTGATTCTGGCGGGCCTGCTGCTTACCTGGACGCCGCGGGATCATATCTCCATTGAGGGTGTGCAGGGACGGTATTTCATTCCGTTTATGCCGGCGTTCCTGCTGGTGCTCCGGAATGGACGGCTTACCTGGAACCGGTCTGCGGAGCGGGGCCTGATGTATGCGGGTCTTGTAGGACAGCTGTTGACGGTGATGTATCTCATCAAGGCAGTGCTGATTTTGTAAAAAAGGAAACGAAATTTTATGAATAAAAAACGAGTAGCGATCAACATGACGGCCCAGCTTCTGGCCTTTGGCGTCAATATGCTTCTGGGCTTTATCCTGGTGCCGGTCATTGAGTCGATGATTCCCAATGCCTACGGTTTCACGGATATCGCCAATAAATTCGTGTCGGCGGCCCAGATCATTGTGTCGGCCCTGAATACCATGGCCAGTCGGTTTATTACTATCCGGATTCACCGGAACGAGCAGCAGGAAGCGGAGGAATATTTTTCTTCCGTGTTCTTCGCCAATGTGCTGATGGCGGTGGTCTTTATGTTCCCGGCGTTGTTCGTGGTCATGTATATAGGAAAAATTTTCCAGATCCCGGAGGCGGCCAGCCTGACGGATATCCAGATGCTGTTCTTCTTTATCTTTTTGAACTTCCTGATCAGCATCATTACTTCCGTGTTCAGCGTGGCTTCCTACAGCAAGGATCGTCTGGAGCTCAGCTCCATTTCCACGATTCTCGGAGAACTGACCCGTCTGACTGTACTGTCGGTCTGCTATCTTTGCTTTAAGCCCTATCTGTTTTACGTGGGCTGTGCGTCAGTCTGCTCCACGGTGATTCAGGCGGTGGCGAACCTGACCTTTACCAGAAGGCTGCTGCCGGATATGAAGATTCGGATTCGGGATTTCCGCTGGAGCAAGATCTGGGAACTGGTGTCCCTGGGTGCCTGGAATTCGGTGACCCGTCTGGGACAGCTTCTGCTGGATGGATTGAATACCTCTATCGCGAATATTATGGTCAGTTCAGCGGCCATGACGACCATCTCTATCTCTACTCAGATTCCGGAGGTAATCTCGAATCTGATGGGAACCATTGCGGGCGTCTTTAACCCGCAGATGACGATTGCCTATGCAAAAGAAGATAAGGAACAGCTGCTGGAGATTATCGCCAGCGCGGATCGCATTATGATATTTATTATCAGTATCCCCATTGCGTTCCTGACGGTATTCGGTAAGACCTTTTTCGGACTCTGGGTGGGCAAGACCCAGGACCCAAAAGAACTCTATATTCTGGCTCTTCTGAATGTGGGTACGCTCTTTGTCAGCGCCAGCATTCAGGTACTGTACCATGTATTTCTGATTACCAAGAAGGTAAAAGTGAATTCCATGGTCATCGTGGGAAGCGGCGTACTGACTGTGGCAACGGTTTTTGTGCTGCTGGAGACCACGGATCTCGGTATGTATGCCATCGTGGGCGTCAGCATGGTCTATGGAATCCTGCGTAATCTGATTTTCACGCCGCTTTACGCGGCTCACTGCCTGAAGGTGAAATGGTATACCTTCTACGGCGATATTCTGATGGGCCTGGTGTCCATCGGCCTGATTTGCCTGGTGGTACTGCCCTTTGAGTTATTTATCAACATCGACTGTTGGATCAAGCTGTTCGGCGTGGGCATTGTGGCCGGAATCCTGGCGCTGCTTGTGAACTTTTTTGTGGTGCTGCGGAAAAGTGAGCGGCAGATGGTGCTGGAAAAGGTGCGCAGTAAGCTGGTAAAGCATTAGGCTCCAGTATGAGGAGGGACTGAAATGGTAAGTATCATTGTACCTGTGTATAAAAGTAAGGATACGCTGAAACGCTGTGTGGAAAGCCTGCTGGCGCAGACGGTTGAGGACACAGAGATGATCCTGGTGGACGACGGTTCGCCGGACGGTTCCGGGGAGCTCTGCGACAAGCTGGCGGAAGGGGACAGCCGGATTCGGGTGATTCATAAGGAAAATGGCGGCGTGTCCTCGGCCCGGAATGCGGGTATTGAGGCTGCGAAGGGTGAGTATCTGCTGTTCGCGGACAGCGACGATTATGTGGAGCCAGATATGGTGGAAAAGCTGCTTAGCAGTATCGGAGATGACGATATCGCCATCTGCGGCTTTCATCATCACTATCAGGGCCGGGACATCGTCCGGATTCCGGAGGTGCCGGGACAAAGCGGCGAGGAAAATTTTCTGGCGCTCTACGGCGAAGGGTTTCTGAATATGCCCTGGAACAAGCTGTATAAACGGGAGCTGACGGGACGTTTTGACGAGTCCTTAAGTCTCGGGGAGGACCTGCTGTTTAATCTGGATTATCTGCGGCAGGCGGATGGAATCGCCATTGTGAAAGCGCCGCTTTGCCACTATATTCAGGATGAGACCGGGGCGAGTCTCTCGTCGCAGAAGCGTGAGGATCGCCTGATGCTGGCAAAGCATATCTGGCGGAAGACGAACGAGTTTTATCAGGAACTGGCAGGGCATCCGGATGAGAGCGGTGTCATCAATGCCCGTTTGATTCAGGATATGCTGGACGACGTAGAGGGGCTTCCTTTCGATGCGGAGAAAACGAAAAAGGAGAAGCTGGAAGTCATAGACGCCTATTGCCGGGACGCGGAACTGCGGGAAGCGGGGCAGATGGCGGCACTTAGGGCTCTCGATTATCAGGTGATTCATTTCTGCATGCGCCGGGGCTGGAAGCGGCTAACCTATGAGCTGTGCGAGCTGCGGGCCGTGCTGGTTCGGGCCAGACGGGCGGCAGAGGAAGAAGAAAAGGAAGCAGAAGATGCATGATTTAATATCAGTAATTATTCCTGTTTATAAAGTGGAAAAATATCTGTGCCGGTGCGTGGATTCAGTGCTGGAGCAGACCTATACGAATATGGAAATCATTCTGGTGGACGACGGATCGCCGGATAATTGCCCGGTCATGTGTGACGAGTATGCCAGACAGGACAGCCGGGTGAAGGTCATTCACCAGGAAAATGCAGGTCTGTCCGGGGCACGTAATGCGGGCATTGACATGGCGCAGGGTCAGTGGCTGGCTTTTGTGGATTCGGACGATTATCTGGCGGCAGATTTTCTGGAGCGACTGTATCAGGCCTGTGTGGATACGGGCAGCAGCTTAAGTGTCTGCCGCTGGGAATATGTGCGCGGTGAGACAATTCCGGAGCATGGAACCGGGGAGACGCGCGTGTATACAGGCCGGGAGATGCTGGCGAATCTCTATGTGCCGGACGGAGCTTATTTTGTGGTAGCGTGGAATAAGCTTTACAGAAAAGAATTATTCGAGGATATCAGATATCCGCTGGGCAGAATCCATGAGGATGAGGCGACCACCTACCGTATCTACGATAAGGTGAAGAAAGCAGCTTATGTGGATCGCTCCCTGTACGGCTATTTCGTGACGCCGGTGAGTATTACCCGGGGTTTCAATCCAAAACGGATGGACTGGGTGACGGCGGTAGCAGAGCGGCTGGATTTCTTTGAACAAAAAGGCTATGCAGAGCTGATGGTGCCGGGACTTCAGGCGCTGGCGGATGGAAGTATCGATATCTGGTTTGGCTTGCGGGATCAGCTTCCGGGCAGTGAAAAGCAGCAGGAGGAAATACGGACATTGATTCGCGAAGGTCTGCGGCGTGTGAAGAAGTACGGGAAGTTCCCGCTTCGGACGGAGATTGGCTATCGGTTGTTTCTGACCTGGCCGGGATTGTATCGGAGATTACTGAATCAGGTGAAGGATGAAAATGGAAAGCAGTAAGAGATTAAGCGTGATTGTACCGGTCTACAATGTGGAGCGGTATCTGGAGCGCTGTGTGGACAGTATTTTAAATCAGACAGTGAAGGAGCTGGAGATTATTCTGGTGGACGATGGTTCCACGGACAGCTCCGGGTCCATGTGTGACGCTTATGCAGCGGAGCACGCCAATATCAGGGTGCATCATAAGCCAAACGGTGGCCTGACTTCGGCCTGGAAAGCGGGACTGGAGCTTGCGACCGGCCGGTATGTGGGCTTCGTGGACAGCGACGACTGGATTGACGCGGATATGTATGAGCAGATGCTGACACTTGCTGAGCAGGAGGATGCGGATGTGACGGTCTGCGGGCTGGTCTTTGATTTTGAGGATCCGAAGATTCCGAAGCGGAATGAGATCTCAAATTTTAAGAAAGTGGTTTACAACAGGAAAGATCTGGAAGGACTGTTCCCGACGCTCATCAACGATGGATACTTTTTCGGGCGGACTCTGCAGCCGGCCCGGGTGACGAAGCTGTTCCGGAGATCGCTTCTGCAGGCAAATGTGCAGTTCTGCGATGATAAGGTGGCGGTGGGGGAGGATCTGCAGATTACGTTCCCGGTGCTTCTGGATACGAAGAAGCTATGCGTGGTGCAGAATTTTTATCCCTATCATTACTGGATTAATAACAAGTCAATTACGGGGCAGTATGACAGCTCTTATATTGAAAAGGTGAAGCTTTTAAGCAGCCGGCTTCAGGCTATCAGCGATGCTAAGGGCGTCTATGATTTCACGGCGCAGATTCGGAATGACTTTCTTGGCCTGGCTGTGCTGGCGGTGAAAAATGAGATTTATCGGAATTATAAGGCCGGGCGCCGGACGGTATTCGCGAATGTGAAGCGGATCTGTGAGGATGCGATGGTGAAAGAGGCTATGGAAAAGCATACGATGGATAAGCTATCGGTATCGATCAGGCTTTATCTGTGGCTGATGCGGACGGGGCATTATAATCTGTGTTATTGGCTGGTGCTGGGGTTTTTTAAGGTGAATTATTATCTCGGACGGGAATATAAAAGACAATAAGATATAGGACGGACGAAGAGAGAACTATCCCCTTTCACCGGGGACGCATTGTTTTCCTGCTTCCGTTCGCGCGGCTTATTCGCGCCTGACCGCCAAACTCGGCCCTACGGGCCTCAGACAGTGGCTCCTTCAGGCGCTGCCAGCGCAAACG
>CAKROP010000092.1 GCA_934373375.1 uncultured Anaerosacchariphilus sp. | reverse complement strand
AATGTCAGAAATGAAAATACGATCAAACCACAGGCAATTCTTGTATAAGAAAATGCAGCCGCAATTGCTTCTGCATCCTCCAACTGAAAGAAACCGATTAATTGATGTAAAAACAGTAGCACGATCGCCGCATATACCAATCCCATCAATGTAGCTAACTGTACTGCGGTCTGCACCTGCGGGATTCATATCGACGGGATTACAGAGGCACAGTTGAAAGCTGTGTCGGAATGCTGTGACAGATTGCTGGCGCAGTTGATGGATCAATAGAGAAATTGCATTAAAACAAAGAAAAAGCCTTACCGATTATCAGAGTGAAATCTGAATGTCAGTAAGGCTTTTTGGTGTCACGCGGAAGTGACGATCACCTTGATATTGCGGTTGTCCCGCATCTCATAGAGAGTCAGCATATTGATCTTCCCGTCCGTGATAAAGGTATTGATTTTATTCAGAGACGCCACGAAAAACGGGGCCGAGTGCGTGAATTTATCGCTGGTGGATACCAGGATCACCTCGCCGGTGCAGCTCTCGATCATCTGCTGGGTGAGGGCGGCCTCGGAGAAATCATTGGAGCTAAGCCCACTCTCCAGGCTGATGGAGTCGATACCGATGAAGCATTTGTTGGCCCGGTTGAAATTCACCATGCGGATGGCGGCTTCGCCTACCACGGAGCTTCGGGTGGCGTGAAGATCGCCTCCGGTCAACACCACGCGGACCAGCGGGGAACGCTCGATGTTGACCACATTGACATTGTTCGTGATGACGGTGCAGGGCGTGTCGGAGATATACTTCAGGATTCCAAGGGCTGTGTAGCTGGTATTGATATAGCAGACGTCGCCCGGCTGCACCAGAGCTGCCGCAGCCTGCTGAATCCGCACCCGGGCGTCCCGGTTCTTCAGCCGCATCCATTTCTTCTGGGCGGATTGATTCAGCGAAAGGCTGCTGTTCTTTAGCTCGATGATATTCTGCTCCTGGAGCTCCTTGATATTTCTGCGCACCGTTAAAGGAGAGACCGATAGATAATTGGCCAGATCCTCGATATGGGTCTCGCCGTTCTCCGCCAGATATTCGATGGTAGCATCCAGGCGCTTCTGGATTTCTTTGTCTGAAGTTCTCATGTATCTCCTTTACCTGCTGGGTTACAGCAATTGATTGATTAGATTTGCCGTGGTATCTACGGCGTATTCCACCAGCGCGCGGCCATATTCGACGGTGGCGGCGCCGGGATCTCCGAAGGAACCGACCTTGATAAATTCGTTCCAGTGCATGGGCCGGTACGCGAACTCCTTCGGCATATCCGGGTATTCCGGAACAGCCCGGTCAAGGTGTACCAGATCCGGACGCAGATAAAGCATCATAGCAGTCTCAGCCTCGCCGGCGTGGGGAATGGGTGCGGGAGCGGATTTGCCCTGGGCCATCAGCTCTTTGGAGAAGGCCATGGGGAAATGCCAGATGTTCGTCCAGCCGAATTCATCGCGGATCTCCCGGGCCAGATCCTTTAAGATCGGATAATTGCCGTTGTGCCCGGACATCAGGACGATATTTTTTACCTTCTGCTGCTCCAGGGAGCAGATAATCTCCCTCAGAATGCATTTGAACGCAGCAGGAGTCAGGGAAATGGTACCCGGGAAGCCCTTGGCGGACCACACCTGGCCGTAGGTCACCGGCGGCATTACCAGCATATCCGTCTTCTCGGCGATACGCAGAGCCAGCTCGAAGCCGATGATATTGTCCGTATCCAGCGGCATGTGATAGCCGTGCTGCTCGCAGGAACCGCACACCAGAATCACACCCTTATTGGAAGCTATTGTATCATTAAATTCTGGCGCTGTACAGTGTCCGGCGTAAAAAGCGTGTTTTTCCATTGCAAAATCCTCCTTTGAACACATTTTATAGAAAAATTATACTAAAAAAGAAAATGGATGTCAATTACATCAAAAAAATAAGCCATAATTGAATATAATATGTTAAAAAATGAAAATTAAATGAAAATATTATCATAAAACTATTGACAAGAGGGTGCGCTATGTATAAAATGGGGATCAAGAAAACGAAGGAGGGTTTTACGATATGTTAAATTTCTTGTCACTTCTGGTTTCGAACTTTCTGACGAAACCGGCATTTTTTGTAGGAATCATCGTATTCATCGGTTTGCTCGTGATTAAAAAACCGTGGTACGAGGCGCTGGCTGGATTTATCAAGACGGCGGTCGGCTTTTTTATCCTGACGGTAGGTTCCAACGGACTGTCCGCTACCTTCCGTCCGATTGTAAATGCCATCGGCGCGAAGTTCGGACTGCAGGCGGCTGTGGTCGATACCTATTTCCTGATGGGACAGATGTATGGAGAAGGCGGCCTGTATTCCATCGGAAACGCAGTTATGTGGACGATGCTTTCTTTCATCATATCTTTTGTATGGAACTTTGTATTGGTTATTTTCAATAAATGGACCAGATGCCGTACCTTATATGTAACGGGACATACACTTCAGTGGTACACCACCGGTATTCTTTGGTTCACTTATATGGTAGCGCCGCAGACCCAGAACCTGGGCTACAGCCTTCTATTCGGTATCCTGGCAGGAACCTGGGCGGCAGTCGGTTCCAACCTGACTGTAGAAGCTACCCAGCGTCTGACCGGCAACGCAGGCTTTGCCATCGGTCATCAGGAGATGCTCGGCATCTGGTTTGTAGATAAGATTGCCGGATTTTTCGGCGGCAAGGATCAGAAAAAGGTCGAGGATACCAAGCTTCCGGGCTTCCTTTCCATCTTCAATGACAATGTGGTATCCACCGCGCTGCTGATGACCATTTTCCTGGGCACCATTATGGCAATCATTGGTCGTGAGACCCTGATGGAGAATGATACAACCTTTACAGCAAATACCCTGATGCTTACCTATATTGTGACCACCTGTTTCCATTTCTCTGTATACATGTACATCCTGCTGGCAGGTGTCCGGATGTTCGTATCCGAGCTGATGAAGGCCTTCGACGGAATCTCCAAGAAGATCGTAAAGGGCGCAATGCCCGCAGTAGACTGCGCAGTTTCCTACAACTTCGCACATCCGAATGTACCGCTGTTCGGCTTCGTATTCGGATTCCTGGGACAGCTGGTGGCTATCTTAGGACTGCTGGTATTCAAATCCCCGTTGTTCCTGGTGCCGGGCTTTGTGCCTCTGTTCTTTGATAACGCGACTGTGGCAGTATATGCCAACAGCAAGGGAGGCCGCAGAGCAGCTATGATTGTACCGTTCCTGAATGGTATTTTCCAGGTATTGATTTCTCTGATTATGATTCTGTTTATACAGGCGGCAAGCGGAACTCTGTTGACAGCATGGCCGGCATTCTTTGATAACAGTACATTCTTTGCTTTGTTTACGGTAGCAGTGAAGTATATCAATCCGTATGTGGCTACCATAGCGGCGGTTCTGATTCTGCTGGGCATCACACAGATTCACTACAGACATAACAAAGAACACTACTATGATCACATAAAACAGTAAAAGAAAAGAGGATATTCAATGTATAAGATTTTAGCAACCTGTGGAAACGGAATGGGTTCCAGTCTTTTAATGGAAATGAAAGTGAAAAATGTCTTTGACGCAAAGGGGCTGGAGTACGATATCAGTCATTGCAGCCTGGGCGAGGCCAAGACTATCGCCAATAACTACGATATCATTTTCTGCCCGATGGCATTCAAGGATTCATTCTCCGGCCTGAAGGAGGACTTGCAGTTGATCCCGCTTCAGAATGTGCTGTCTGAGGATGAAATTGTAGAGAAGTGCCACGAGCACAAGGTATTCTGACATAATTCTTTTCCTATAGTATATACATAAGGCCCCGACGGGCTGTGGTTGTTCCACAGCCTGTAGGGGCTTTCCCCTGTCCGGAACCTGTCGAAAGAAATTCCGAATCCCTCGACACCATCCGTCACACCTCGCGCCCGTCCTGTGTTACCATGCAGAAAATGAGCGGGCAATTCCCCCGGGGCGGCCCGGGCCGCTCAGATTCATGAGAAACCAGAGGTAATGAGGTGAGTGTATGATTGAGTTCGTTTACAGAGAAAACGCGAAAGAAACGGGGTCGGAGCGGAAAATTGAGCTGCCGAAAAATGTGCGCCAGATAGGCGATCCGGAGGACAGACGTAAAATATATATAGAAGATTATGTGATTACCTATCTGCGGCGGCTGGCGGGAGAGGAGACGCTGAACAGCCGGGTAGCGATACTGCTTGGCCATTCCGAGCGGATGGACGGGCTTCCCTATCTGTTTATCCGGGGCGCCGTGGGTCTGAAGAAGCTGGAGTACACAGAAAACGGCATTCCCTTCACCGACGAGACCTGGGCGGAAGTGTACGGAGCCATGAAGGAGTACTTCGCGGATTTGGACATCCTGGGATGGTATCTGTCTCTGCCCGGCTATCCAATGGAGCTTGGACCGGAGCTTCTGAAAATTCATGTGAATTATTTCGGCGGTGTGGACAAGGTGCTGCTGGTGTCAGATTCTTCGGACGAGGCAGCAGATTTCTTTGCCTATGAAAATGGAAAACTGACGCGTCAGCGTGGCTATACGATATTCTATGAGCGCAACGAAGCCATGCAGCGTTACATGATTGAGACCGGGGACGGCGAAAGCATTGACGAGAAGGAACATTTCGAGGATCGGGCCATCAAGAGCTTTCGGACCATCGTGCAGGAGAAAAAGGAGCAGTCCGGTCAGAAGCGGGTCATGACCTTTCTGTATATGGCCAGTACCTTTCTGGTGATGGTGGTGTTGGTCATCGGGATTACCCTCATCAATAATTATGAGAAAATGACCGGACTGGAGACAGCTCTGCGGGAACTGACGGATTCGCTGGAGCAGCAGGATACGGAGCTGAAAGCAGCCTATGCGGATCTGGGACAGGCTGAGGATGCGGCGGAAGGCGCAAAGAAAGCGACGTCAGCAGAGAACTCCGAAGAGACTGGAAAAAATGGAACAGCAGCAGGGGAAACAACCACTCAGGAAAGTCGGGAAAATCAGGAAAACGCAGAAATGGACGAGTCAACTGCCGGTGCAGACACACAGTCACAGTCCGAAGCTTCAGGTGATCCGTCCACCCGGGAATCAGCTTCTACGCCCGCAGCTTCCGACGCAGTAACCTCCATCCCGGAGAGCTACACCGTCCGTAAGGGTGACACCCTCCTGAAAATCAGCCGCCGGATCTATGGCCGGGATGACGAGATAGACGCCATCTGCAGCCTGAATGGTATCGAGGACAGCGACCGGATACTGGAGGGACAAAAACTTTTGCTTCCCTAATGGATCTGTGCTATCATAGCATAAAAAGAGACACAGCCCGGAATGCCGGAGAAAGCGCCGGACAGTCACAGGATTGCAAAGGATAACAGCCCATGGCCAATATAACAAAGCTTTATGATACGCCGCCCTACCAGGAGCAGGACAGCGATTCCAAGGATTATAAGAAAAAACTGCTTCGGCATCGGGCAGGAAAAGGCGCGAAATACCTGATTGGTGCCGTCGTCGTATTGTGCGGCTGCCTGGCGTTCAACGTCTGGTCCCGGAACACGACCTACACCACCTATGAGACCACAGCGACAGTGGAACATAGCAGCACCGTAAATACTTTGTATACAGAATACAATGGCAAGCTTCTGAAATACAGCAAGGACGGCATTTCCTGCATCGCTTCCAATAACGAAGCCGTCTGGAGCCAGACCTACAATATGCAGAATCCCATGGTGGATATCTGCCAGAGCGCGGTCGCCGTAGCGGATCAACAGGGCAACACGGTATACGTCTTTGACGCCCAGGGCGCGGTTACCGAGATCAGCACCCTGCTCCCGATCCAGCAGATCAGTGTCTCCGCCCAGGGTGTAACAGCTATTTTACTGAACGACAGCACCGTATCCTGGATTTATCTCTATGATAAAGAAGGCAACAAGCTGGCGGAATCCCGCTGCAGTCTCGACGAGACCGGCCAGCCTATTTCCATCGGCATTTCCCCGGACGGAGCCAAGCTGGCGGTGTCCTATCTGCAGGTGCAGGAGGGAGCGGCGGCCAGCTGCGTGGTATTTTACAACTTCGGTTCCGTAGGAAGCAACTTTGTGGACAAAATCGTTTCGTCCAAGGTGTACGCGGACACGGTTATCCCTCGGGTCAAATACATCGGCAAATCCACCTGCGCGGCCATTTCCGATCAGGGAATCATCTATTATGAAGGCGCGGAGATTCCGGAGGAGAAAAATGCAGTCACTGTGGATTCTGAAATAGAAAGTATTTTCTGGGGGGACGGTCGTATCGGCATCGTTACGCTGGGCGACGACACTACCGAGGAGGCGGAAGAGAAAACCGGCAGATATCAGGTGGACCTCTATGATGCCTCTGGCAGACAGATCCTGTCTCAGAAGACGGACCTGGAATACAGCCAGGTAAAACTGTCTGGCAAATATCTGATTTTATATAATGAAAATGAATGCGAGATCTACAGCGAAAAGGGTGTCCTGAAATACAAGGGCTCTTTCGACAGCGTCATTGCGGATCTATATAAGGGAAATGGACGGAATAAATTCGTCCTGGTATTCTCAGACCGGACGGAAACCATCCGCTTACGGTAATAGTCATAAAGAAAAGTAAAAGAGCCTCGGCAAAACAGCTGCCGGGGCGCTCTGTTATCATAACAAAGGAGAAATAGTATGAACTGGTTACTGCCCGCAGTAGGCTTATTTATCGTATTATCCGCATGGGACGGACACCACAAAGGCTTCATCCGCAAAATCGTAGGCGTGCTGAGCCTGGTGCTGACCCTGATTATCACCTCGGTGGTATCACCCTATCTTCATGTCTTCCTGAAAGAAAGCACCGGTCTGTATGGCTTCCTCCAGAATAGCATAGAAGGAAGCGACATGGAATTACTTGACGCGCTTCGCGTTCTCGGCATGGAAAATGCGGTAAGCGGTTATCTGGCAGACGAGATCCTGCGCTGGGCCGCCTTCCTGATTGCACTGCTTCTGGCAGGCGTTCTGATTCGCGGTATCGTATTCTCCCTTGGCATTGTGTCCCACCTGCCGATCCTCCACGGCCTCAACAAAACTGCAGGTCTGCTCCTGGGCTTCGCGGAGGGCGTGGTGCTGGTCTGGATATTCTTTGTGGTCATCACCGTATGTGCGTCCACCAGTGCCGGCGGCCAGCTCCTGAAAATGACTGCCCAGAGCAGTATCCTGTCCTGGCTCTACCGCAACAATCTGCTCCTGAATTGGCTGAGCCTGTAAAAATGGCTTAAAATCAAGGGAAAATAGGCCTTTTTCACCTGTGGAGCCGGGAATTGTACCTTCTGTAGAAAAAATATTAAAAATTTTGAAAAAAGGTGTTGACATTCTCTTGCACCCGTGATAAAGTATAGAAGCTGTCGCGAGGGACAGCGGTTCACTTCAAAGCGAATCAAAGAACTTCAAAAACTTCTTCAAAAAAAGTTAAAAAAGTTCTTGACAAGCGAGAATGAATGTGATAAGATAGTCAA
>CAKROP010000091.1 GCA_934373375.1 uncultured Anaerosacchariphilus sp. | reverse complement strand
ATTTGTTCCAATGAAAAAAGCAATGTCCCATTTGCCGCCGCATCGCTAAGAAGCTTTTCATCAAAACCATTTTCCGAAAACAGGGCATAGTAGAATTGAGCCTTTTCCTTCAGTGGAGTAAGCTTTGCGAGTGTATCGAGGTATTCGGAGTAAGAAAATGGAGTTCCTTTGAATTTACACTCGCCCACCAGATATTCCGTTGCATTCCGGTCTATGCACAGTAGATCAATTTCTGTTTCAGCAGTTCGCAAACCGTGGGCTGCGTTTTTATCACGCACCGTGGTTTTACCGGTCCAGCGGCCCATTTTGGAATAACGGAAAGGAAGTTCGTTTTTCTTCTGCATTTCACGGACAAATTCACGGCAGATATCTTCAAAAGCCAAGGCCGCAAATTCATGAAGCGCCGGTTCCACCACGTACTGATAAACGCCTTCCACATCCCCGTCTTCGAGCTGTGAAAAATTGGAAAAACCGAAAGCATACCAAAACCGGAAGAAATTATCTGTCAGTCGATAAGTTCCGCGGTTGGAGTTGGCGTGCTCTTTTACTTTGGCATCCACAGAAAATTCGCGCTCTACGATACCGAGCTCTATCAGATTCTTCAGATAGACACTGGTTTTTGAGGCGTCTTCTATCAGAGATTTCTGACTGATTTCATTCAGTCGGGTACTGCCAAGCGCGACAGTTTCGATAATGGAATTGTAGATAGGTGTTTCCCGCAGTTCCTGATGAAGCAAAAAATCAACCTCACTGTACAGAATGCAGCCCTTTGTCAGGATATTGCGTTGAATATTTTCGCTGACGGAGAATTCGGGATTCCATTGACGCAGGTAATGTGGAATTCCTCCGAGAACAGCGTACGCAAGAACCTTATCATGATCTGAATAATTGGGAAAGAACTTGGCTGCATCATAGAACCCCATTTCTTTCATCTTATAGATGCCAGTGGCCCTGCCATAGAGTGGATTTTTTTCAGCAAGCAGTTCTTTTTCCATAAAGCTCATGGCGCTGCCGCAGAGAATGATCATAACATTGCTGCCCCGAAGCTCGGAGTCCCAGAGATTCTGTAAAATGGAAGGAATACTTCGGTTACCACGGCACATATAAGGAAATTCGTCAATGACCAGTAGCTTTTTCCGGTCGCCATAAGGGAGGTCAAGTACTGCCCGAAAGGCTTTTTCCCAGTCGTCGAACTCAGAAATATAATTGCGTGCGGGGATATCCTCTTTCAGAATCCGGCCTGAAAAATTGCGGAGCTGTACCCGATCCGTGGTCTGGGTGCAGGAAAAGAAAACATGAGGCTTTCCTTTGCAGAATTCACGGAGAGTCTCTGTCTTTCCAACACGGCGTCTGCCATATAATACGATGAGCTGGCCCTGCTTTTCCGCATATTTGTCATTCAGAAATTTTAGTTCGGCTTCTCTGCCAATGAACATATCTCTTCCTCCTTCTGATAATATCTAATCGTGATTTGACTAATCGTGATTTGATATTATTATATTCGTAAATAGGAAAAATATCAAGTCCTCTCCTCTTCCTTAATTTCCCAGTGAATTAAAAACGTCAGCGCCGCCCTGAGCGCAATAATTCCGGCCACAGTCCCGATTTCCTTCCAGTCCCGCACTACTACCGTACGCAAAATTTCGCTTCCCAGCTTAAATTCCAGTCCCATAGCCAGTCCCCGGGCCAGGGTCAGCTTCGTCTCAGGCGAGCGGTGCAGGTAATTCCAGAAGCCCCGGATACCGGAGACAATGATGATGCCCACGCCAATAAACTCAAAAAGCAGAATCGCCCCGTCCACGATGTTTTCCAGAATGAGATGAAGTAATTCCAAAAATTCCATAGTAAAATCCCCCGATGTTCTAAAGTAAGATAAAAATAGTATAACATAAGTTCACACATTTTTTAGATTTATTTTATTGACAATCGATGGCAATCGTAATAACATATAGGATGCTATATAGGAGACTATATAGCGCCCTATTTATTTTTAAAGAGATAGAAGAAGGAGGATCAACCAATGAGGAGGGGCCCCAGCCCAATCAGCAAGCGGATCCGCATCATCAACAACAAATTCCGTGAGCTGTGGGACAAAAATCTTCAGAAATACAACCTGACCGGTGTGCAGATGGAAGTACTCTGCTACCTGAAATGTAATCGGGACAAGGAAATCCACCAGAGGGAGATTGAATACTGGTTTCAGTTGAAAAATCCGACCGTGACCGGCATCCTGAACCGGCTGGAAGAAAAAGGCTATATCACCAGACGGCGCAACCCGGAGGATGGAAGATATCGGATCATCGAGGTGACCGAAAAAGGGAATCGGGTGATGGAGGATATGGGAGAAGGAGCCAGGGATCTGGATGAACGAATCTACGACTGCATGACCGATGAGGAGCAGGCGAAGCTTCTGGAGCTTCTGGACCGCATCCTGGCGACCATGTCGGAAAATGACGGCTCCGGCGCTGAAAATCAGGCGTGGAAGGAAAAGCATGATTTTCCGGATGAAATAGCAGCAAACACTGTAAATACAGACTGAAAAGGAGGACACACATGCTGAAGACATTGAAAGCCTACATAGGCGAGTACAAAAAGACGGCCATCTCAGCGCCGATCTTCATCGTCTTCGAGGTCATTTTCGAGATGATTATCCCCATGCTGATGGCGGCGATCATCGACAATGGTCTGGAGACCGGCAACATAAATTATGTAATAAAAATGGGACTGGTGATGCTTCTGGTATCCTTTGCATCCCTGTTCTGCGGAGCCTTTGCCGCGAAGCAGGCCGCTATCGCGTCTACCGGTTTCGCGAAAAATGTAAGAGAGGGAATGTACAACCATATTCAGGAATTCTCTTTCTCTAATATCGATCATTTCTCCACAGCGGGTCTGGTTACCCGTCTGACCACCGATGTAACCAACGTACAGAACGCGTTCCAGATGATGATGCGTATGCTGATGCGCGCGCCGGTCATGCTGGTTACGGCCATGACCATGACCTTTATTATTAATGCCAGACTTTCCTGTGTATATCTGGTGGCGCTGGTATTCTTGGGAATCGTCATTACCTTCCTGATGGGACGCGTAGGAAAATATTTCCGCGACATGTTCGACCGATACGACGATTTGAATGCCGACATCCAGGAAAATCTGACCGGCATCCGGGTAGTCAAGGCTTACGTCCGCGAGGAGCATGAAAAGAAGAAATTCGGCAAGGCATCCGAGGCTGTATATCGCTGCGCTGTTCGCGCCCAGAAGCTGATGGTAGCCATGATGCCGACCATGCAGTTCACCGTATATGCCTGTATCATCGCTGTATCCTGGCTGGGCGCAAAAACCATTGTGGCAGGCGATATGACCACCGGACAGCTGATGAGCCTCTTTACCTATACCATGAACATCCTGATGAGCCTGATGTTCATCGCTATGGTAGCGGTCATGCTGACCATGGCAAAATCCTCTGCAGAGCGTATCTGCGAGGTGCTGAACGAGTCCAGCGACCTGACCAACAAGGAGCAGGCCGTGATGGAAGTGCCGAACGGCGCCATCACCTTCGATGACGTGACCTTCAGCTATCGGAACGACGAGGGCAATCTGAATCTGAACCATATCAGTCTGGATATCAAATCCGGTGAGACCGTGGGTATCCTGGGCGGCACCGGAAGCGCCAAATCCACCCTGGTACAGCTGATTCCGAGACTGTACGACGTGACCGGCGGAAGCGTTCGGGTGGGAGGCATTGACGTTCGGGACTACGATCTGGATACCCTGCGGAATCAGGTGTCCATGGTACTCCAGAAGAACGTCCTGTTTTCCGGAACCATCAAGGAAAACCTGCGTTGGGGCGACAAAAATGCCTCCGATGAAGAACTGGTGCGCGTCAGCAAGCTGGCCTGTGCCGACGAATTCATTGAGCGCTTCCCGGATAAATATGACACCTGGATCGAGCAGGGCGGCAGCAACGTATCCGGCGGTCAGAAGCAGCGTCTCTGCATCGCCAGAGCCCTGTTAAAGAAGCCGAAAATCCTGATCCTGGACGATTCCACCAGCGCTGTGGATACCCATACCGACGCCATGATCCGCAAAGCATTCCGGGAAGAAATCCCTGATACCACCAAGATCATCATTGCCCAGCGAATCTCTTCTGTACAGGATTCCGATAAGATTATCGTATTGGACGACGGTGAGATTAATGGCATCGGTACCCACGAAGAATTACTGAAAACGAATAAAATCTACCGGGAGGTATACGAATCCCAGCAGAAGCCCACAGACAACGAAGGAGGTGACGCAGAATGAGCAACAACAAAAGACCCGGCGGTCCCGGAGGCCCCAGAGGCATGAGAAAAGGTCCCAAGGCCAAAAATCCCATGAAGACCCTGAAGCGGATCTTCGCCATCATCGTAAAAGGCTATCCAATCCAGTGCGTCCTGGTCATCATCGGCATCGTAGTCGGCGTCCTGGCCAACGTATACGGCAGCTTATTCCTGCAGTCCCTGATCGACGACTATATTACACCGCTGCTTGGAAGCTCAGCGCCGGATTTCGCGCCGCTGTTCAAGGCCCTTGCCACCATGGCAGTCATTTACCTGGTAGGTGTACTCTCTAACTATATGTACAACCGCCTGATGATTCAGATTTCCGAGGGCAGCCTGAAAAAAGTGAGGGACGGCTTGTTCGACCACATGGAGACTCTGTCCATTCCGTTTTTTGACACACATACCCACGGCGACCTGATGAGTATCTACACCAACGACACCGATACCCTGCGCCAGATGATCAGCCAGAGCATCCCTCAGCTGCTGTCCTCTGCCATCACCATCGTCAGCGTCTTCGCGTCCATGGTATATTTAAGCCCGATCCTGACCCTGATGATTGTAGTCATGGTATTTGTCATGACACAGGTCATCAAGAAAATCGGCGGACAGTCCGGACGTTACTTCATGGCTCAGCAGCAGGATCTGGGTAAAGTCAACGGCTACATCGAGGAAATGATGGAAGGCCAGAAGGTAGTCAAAGTCTTCTGCCACGAAGATGAAGCCAAAGAAAAATTCAAAGAATTGAATGATAAGCTCTTTGACAGTGCCAGCAATGCGAATGTATACGCCAACGTGCTGATGCCGATCATGGGAAATATTGGAAATATCAACTATGTCCTGACCACCATTCTCGGTTCTCTGCTGGCTATCGGCGGGATCGGCGGTCTGACCCTGGGCGGCCTGGCGTCCTTTCTGCAGCTGACCCGAAGCTTCAACCAGCCCATCACCCAGATCGCCCAGCAGTTCAACTCCATCATCATGGCGTTGGCAGGCGCAGAGCGAATCTTCGATCTGATGGATGAGCCCTCCGAGGAGGATCACGGCTACGTAACCCTGGTCAACGCCCGCTACGAGGACGGACAGCTGGTAGAAGTACCTGAGCGCACTGGAACCTGGGCATGGAAGCACCCCCATCATGACGGTACCATCACCTATACCGAGCTGAAAGGCGACGTAGTCATGGACGGCGTAGACTTCGGTTATACCCCCGACAAGACCGTCCTCCACGACATCAAACTCTATGCAAAGCCCGGTCAGAAGGTAGCCTTCGTAGGTGCCACCGGAGCCGGAAAAACCACCATAACAAACCTGATCAATCGCTTTTACGATATCCAGGACGGTAAGATCCGGTACGACGGCATCAACATCAACAAGATAAAGAAGCAGGACCTGCGCCGCTCTCTCGGCATGGTACTCCAGGACAGCCACCTGTTCACCGGCACCGTAGCCGATAACATCCGTTACGGTAAACTGGACGCCACCGACAGCGAAGTCAAAGGCGCAGCCATGCTGGCGGGAGCCGACAGCTTCATCAAACATCTGCCCCAGGGCTACGACACCATGCTCACCGGCGATGGCGGCAACCTGTCCCAGGGACAGCGACAGCTCCTGACCATCGCCCGCGCAGCCATCGCTGACCCGCCCGTCCTGATCCTGGATGAGGCGACATCCAGCATCGACACCCGAACCGAAGCAATCGTCCAGCGAGGCATGGACAGCCTGATGCAAGGCCGTACGGTCTTCGTCATCGCCCACCGCCTTTCCACCGTCCAGAACTCTGACGTCATCATGGTACTGGAGCAGGGCAAGATCATCGAGCGCGGCAACCACGAAGAACTGATCGCCCAGAAGGGCAAATACTACCAGCTCTACACCGGAGCCTTCGAGCTGTCATAATATTAATGCGAAACACTTTCAGGGGAGCACTCGCGGCCCAAGGCCGCGGTGCCCCCCGTCACTCTCAACAACCAGCTTTGTGGGATTCGGAAAATCAGGGTGTCCGGCTTTTCGCGGACCGTGTGCGGCTGGGGCGGACAAACCTGTCCGAACCGGACGCACGCTGTCCGTGAAACGTCCGAACACACGATTTCCGAACCCACAGAGCGTCCGTCCTAAAAGGAGTCCCACTATGCGCGAAAAAATCCGCCGCTTCATGCAAGGCCGCTACGGCGCCGACCAATTGTCCCGCTTTTTAACGGCGGCAGGCCTGGTCCTGATCATCCTGAACATTTTCATCCGCAGCAACATCATCGTCTATCTGGTCATGGCGATCCTCGTCTACTGCTACTACCGCATGTTCTCCCGCGACTACAACCGTCGCTACGCCGAGAATCAGAAATTCCTGACCTGGCAGAACAAGGTGAAATACAAAGTAAATAACTGGAAACGAGGTATAACCGACCGCAAAACCCACCACATCTACAAGTGCCCTAGCTGTGGCCAAAAAATTCGCGTCCCCCGCGGCAAAGGCAAGATCATCGTCACCTGCCCCAAATGCCGCACCGAATTCCAGAAAAAAAGCTAAAACCCAAAAAGCAATGCAGTCTGTAGAAAGATTACATTGCTTTTTATAATAGAACAAAGTGGAAAAATAACATTTCCCTGTGTATAAAAAAATCAGGAACCGCTCATAATGTGGATAGAAAACAACCCCGTCCAAAGACGGCAGAAAGGAGAATTCATATTATGAAAAAGCTCAGAAAATACACAGCAGGTCTGCTGCTCCTCGTTCTGGTTTTGTCTGTGACCGCCTGCGGCAATTCCGACAATAACGGCGGCACCGGCAACACCCCGAACACCGAGAACACCACCGACAACAACGGAAACGGCACGACCAACGGAACCACCAATAACGGAGCCACCACCAACGGCACCATGAACAATGGTAACGTGAACGACGGCAATATCGTAGATGACGCCGTAGACGGCGCAGGCGACGCGGTGGAAGACGTAGGCGACGGCATTATGAACGGCGTGGACGACGTGGTAGACGGCACCGAAAATGTGGTAGACGACATGACAAACGGCACCACCAATACGAATAACGGAACCACAAATCAGACCACCCGTTAGTCCCCAAAAGCAAGCAAAAAGCAATGCCCTGCAGATCAAACCAGATTTGCAGGGCAAAACCGCCCGAATCTTTACGATTCCCGTCTTGCAGACCCGTCCAAAATGCGCTATACTGTAGACTGAATCGGCGCACGGGAAAAGCGCCGGAAG
>CAKROP010000090.1 GCA_934373375.1 uncultured Anaerosacchariphilus sp. | reverse complement strand
TTCTCATACTATACATGATAACTTTTTTCCTAAAATTAATCAACCCTATTTATAACATTTCCAAAATTAATTTTTTCTATACGCGTTTTCTGCGTTACTCTGTCGAATCCGCTTTTTCGAAGCTGATAAATTTGGATTCCAGGGTATAATTTTCCATATGCAGGGTACCGGACAGAGACTCCAGATCGCTGTAAATATCATGCAGCCGTCCTATCTTATCTTCCAGATCATCGTTGCTTCCAAGAGCCACTTTCACGTTTCCGAAATACAGGGTCAACGCAAGGTCCTTCCCAAACTCAATTTTATCCGGGCTCAGCTCATATTTTTTCAGCAGCTGGGTGATATTCAGAATACGGCTGAAAATTTTGTCATCCTCCACAGCCAGCTTCTGATACATGGCCAGGGAACTGAAACGCACGCCGGAGATACAGGGAATATCCTCCTTCACATCCGTGGAGCTTTCCACCACTACGCCGTCTTTGTCAAAATAGAAATTCGCCCCCATGTAAGTAACATAGCCGACAACGCTCTTTTCATACACGCGGATTTTTACCTTTCCGGGCCCCTGAAGGCTCACCTCCAGTTTATCCACAAACGGAATTTCCTCTTTATTGAAATACTTATATTTCAGATAGAGATAAAGGGAATTCTCTGTATATCGATCCGTAATGATTCGATCCTGAATTTCCTGCGCGCTGTAAAAGCTGTTGCCGGTGATTTCCACGGTACGGATTTTGAACAGGCTGATGACGCCGACGGCGAGAAGCGCCAGCAGCATCAGTACCAGCAACGCTGTCAGCAGACCTTTTCCCCTTCGTTTTCTTGCTTTTATTTTTTCACGTTCCCGAAATTTTAACATGCTTTTCCTCTGATCTGTTTTCGTTTTGTCTAGTGTATCACAACTCCGAGTGCTTGCAAATCCCTGATTATATTTTCATAGCCCCTGGCAATAAAAGGATACTGTAAAATGCGGCTTTTCCCATGAGCCGCAGCCGCCGCGATGCAGAGGGCCGCCCCGCCCCGAAGCTCCCGGGCAGTAAGTGCCGCGCCCTGCAGGCTTCTGCCGCGCACTAGGGCTTCTTCCCCTGTTACTGTAATATCCGCGCCCATTTTCCAGAGCTCTTCCACGATTTTATAACGGGCCTCAAAAACCCGCTCGCAAATCCTGCTCTCTCCGGGCAGAGCTGCCAGGACCGCCAGGAGGGGCGACTGCAAATCTGTCGGAAAACCCGGATAAGGCGCGGTGGAAATGGTAAGGTGACAGGGTTTTACTTCCCGCCTGGTAAGGCTCACACCGCCCTTCCCTGTTTTGCTTTCCACCCCAAGCTCCGACAGCACCGGCCAGAGGCTGTCAAGCTGTTCCACAGGAACCTCCCTGAGTCGAATCCTGCCGCCTGTGGCAGCCAGCAAAAGCATATAGGTGCCCGCCACAATCCGATCGGGCATTACGGTAAATTCCGTATCATAAAGCTGTTGCCCGCCCTCTATCACGATGCGTCCGCTCCCCTCGCCCCGGATACGTGCTCCCATACTTCTTAAGAACCTGCAGAGCTCACAGATCTCCGGTTCCCGGGCCGCGCCGTGCAGAATGGTCTCGCCCTCAGCCTTTACAGCCAGCAAAATCACGTTTTCCGTAGCGCCCACGCTTGGAAAGGGCAGATGAATTTCCGCGCCATGCGGACTTCTGCAGACTGCATAAATTCCATTTTCTTCCAGTTTTATTTTCGCTCCCATCTGTGTAAGCGCCGCCAGATGGATATCCACGGGCCTGGCCCCGATGACACAGCCACCCGGATAAGGAAGCCGCACCTCCCCCAGCCTTCCAAGAAGACTCCCCAGCAGCATGATCGATGAGCGCATTTTCTCCGCGTAGGCCTCCTCCGTCTGAAGCGGCATGAGCGCCGAAGCATCCACAACCAACGCTCCACACTCCTGCCGCACCTGGCAGCCGCAGCCCCTCAGAAGCTCCAGCATAGCCGTCACATCCGTGATATCCGGACAGTTTTTCAGCACTGTCACGCCGGAATGAAGCAGAGCCCCGGAAAGGATGGGAAGGGCTGCGTTTTTCGATCCCTGTATGCGCGCTTCGCCCCGTAAAGAATAACCGCCCTCGATGTCCAGATAATCCATATGTCTTCTCCCCGCCTCTGCTATACCTTTAGCATATGCCGCTCTCCCCGTGGGGGTGATTACGGGACACATTTAAAGCCATCCCCATTTCCGACAGGAGAAATAAGACTGAGGTACCGCCATAGCTGACGAAGGGCAGGGTGATACCCGTATTGGGGATCGTATTGGTCACCACCGCGATATTCAGAATCACCTGAATCAGGATGTGGCCCAGAATTCCGGTTACAATGAGACAGCCAAACAAATCCTGCACATGCACCGCGATGCTGTATAACCGCCAGACCAGCAGCACAAAAAGCAGCATCAAAAGTACCGCCCCCATCAGTCCGAACTCCTCGCATACAATCGAAAAAATCATATCATTCTGAGCCTCCGGCACAAAGCCCAGCTTCTGAAGGCTGCCTCCGAAGCCCACGCCGAAGAGGCCGCCGGAACCAATGGCGTAGAGCCCCTGCATGGTCTGATAGCCCTTCTCATAAGCCTCAGGATGCCGCCAGATGGCCAGACGCTCCAGGCGGTAGGATTCCAGACTTAAGAACACTGCCAAAAAACCGGCGCCGCCTGCGCCGATCAGAACAAATCTCAGATAACCGGGGCTGGCCACAAAAATCAGAATCACTGCAATTCCCATGATAATGATGGCAGTACTCAAATTATTGGTTCCCACCAAGCCCACCAGCGGCAGAACCAGAAGCATAACGCCCAGCATCTGCCGCAAAGTCACAATACGCTGCAGACGGCTGCTGATCACCCGGGCTAATAGCAGGATAACCGCCACCTTGGCAAATTCCGAGGGCTGAAAGGACACCGGACCAATTGCCAGCCAACGCCTGGAACCGTTATACTCGTCGCCGAAGAACAGCACTGCCACCTGAAGAAGAAGGGAAATCAGGTATCCCAGGCCTGCCAGTTTTCCCCATTTATGATAATCAATGCAAGATACTGCATACATGGCCGTCAGTCCCAGAGCAGTGGCCAGAAGCTGCTTTTTCAGATAATAGGCCGGGTCGGCGAACTTCACCTGCCCGTTCCAGGAGCTGGTGCTATAAAGCACAACAAGTCCGAATCCCGCCAGAAGCAGCACAGTCAGCACAAGGCCGTAATCGGGAGCCCCACTCCCGTGCTTCTTCTCTTTTCCGGCGGAATCCGGACCTGTCATAAAACCTCCGTCCCGGGGCCTAAACCCACTGCTTTATTTTTCTTCCCTTTTTCTATTCGGGAAGCGCACGGACGTAATCTTTAAACATTCTTCCTCTCTGCTCGTAATTATCGAACATCCCCCAGCTTGCGCAGGCCGGAGACAACAGAACCGCGTCGCCGCTCTCTGCCTTGCCGGCGCAGACCTTCACTGCTTCTTCCAGGCTCTCGGTAAATACGATATGGGTAAAGCCATGCTTCTTCGCGGTCTCCGCGATCTGGTTCGCGGTCTGGCCCAGCAATACCAGCCATTTCACCTTGTCACCAAAGCACTCGATCCAATCGTCGAAGGTCACATGCTTATCGTATCCTCCTCCGATGACAATGGTAGGACGATTCATGGCCTGCACCGCCTTGATGGACGCGTCGGTATTCGTTCCTTTGGAATCATTGTAATAAGCGACTCCCTTTTTCTCTGCCACAAACTCAATGCGGTGCTCCACAGCCGTAAAATTAATAACCGTTTCACGGATATACGGGAAGGGAACGCCCATGGCTGCCGCGATGGCCACTGCCGCCATAACGTTCTCATAATTGTGGGTTCCGAGAAGTTTCAGTTCCGACACATCACAAATCTTTGTCCGGACGGACTCATCTACATAGACGATGGCAGTTCCATCCATATATACGCCCTGATCCAGTATATGCTCCCGGCTGAAATACAGAACCGAGGCCTTGCAGCTCCCGCCGAAGCGTCTGGTTTCCTCATCATCATAATTCAGGACGCAGGTATCATCCTTGGTCTGATTTTCTGCAATCTTCTCCTTGGTCTCGATATAGCACTGCATGGTATGATGGCGGTTCAGATGATCCGGCGTGATATTCAGAATAGCGCTGACCTTCGGGTGGAAGTTCTCGATGGTCTCCAGCTGGAAGCTGCTGATCTCCGCAGCGGTCACGCTGTTCTCCGTCATTTTCAGGGCCTCCTGGGTGTAAGCGGTTCCGATATTGCCCACCACGAAGACCTCCGGGTAATAGCTCTTGAAAATCTCACCCACCAGGGTTGTTGTTGTTGTTTTTCCGTTTGTTCCGGTAATTGCCGCAATTTTGCCCTTTCCAAAATGGTAAGCCAGCTCCACCTCACCCCAGATGGTCGCGCCGCCCGCGCGCAGCTCCTCCACCAGCGGCAGGTCCACCGGCACGCCCGGACTTAACACGACCAGCTCGGTCTCTTTCTTTAAATTCTCCGGGAATTCGCCCAGCACAACCTTGCACTTGCTGCCCTCGGGCAGTCTGCCGCGCACCTCCGTCTCGGTCAGTTTCTCATTGCTGTCATAGAGAGTCGGCACCGCGCCCGCCGCCTCCAGAAGCTTTACCGCGCCGACGCCGCTGACACCGCTGCCAATCACTACTATCTTTTTATCCGTAATCATTTCCCATATCCTCCTTAAAGCGCCAGTAAGCCCACCAGGCACAGCAGTGCCGTCACGATGGAAAATACCGCCACGACACGTGTCTCAGACCAGCCGCCCAGCTCAAAATGATGATGAATCGGCGCCATCCGGAAGATACGTTTTCCACCGCTCATCTTAAAGTAAGTTACCTGAATCATAACCGAGAGAATCTCCACCCAGTAAATCAGCGCCACAATCAGGATGAAAATCGGCATATCCATCATGTAAGCCGTGGCCGCCACAAAGCCGCCCAAGGCCAAAGATCCGGTATCGCCCATAAAGACGCTGGCCGGAAATACATTAAAGAGCAGAAATCCCATCAGACTTCCCACCACTGCGCAGGTAATCGGATGCAGACCGCTTCCGGTTCCCACAGCGACCACCGTGAAGAATACGGCAATCAGCACCGTGACGCTGGAAGCCAGGCCGTCCAGGCCATCGGTAAAGTTGGCGCCGTTGACCGTTCCGATGATAGCCAGAAAAGCCACCGGAATGGCAAGCCAGCCCAGATGCAGATAGTGACCCGGCCAGAATGGAATCAGCATAGCCATGTCGCCGCCGGTCAGGTTGTAATAGTAAAAAATGAATACGCCGGTCACCAGGAACTGGCCGAACATCTTCTGTCCGGGCGTCAGGCCCTCGGAACGGTGCAGAATAATCTTAATATAATCATCCAGAAATCCGATAATACCAAAACCCACGGTCACAAAAAGCACCGGGATAATCTTCGGGAAATCCTTTGCGTAAATCAGGGATGTTACGATAATGGCAATCAGAATCATGACGCCGCCCATGGTCGGCGTACCCGTCTTCTTCAGATGGCTCTTGGGTCCCTCCTCACGCTCTGTCTGGCCAAATTTCATCTTGCGAAGCAATGGAATCACAACGGGTCCCAGAGCCGCGCTGATAGCAAATGATATCAAAACCGGAAATATCAGTGTTTTCAAATCCATAACCAATCTACCTCTCATACTTATTTCTCTTATGGCTAATCTGCATTATAAGCCTTTTCTTCCGTTTTTTCAATGCCAAGATAGGGAAGAATGTTTTCAAAAATATCCCGGACAACCGGAGCGGCGATGGTGCCGCCGTAATAGACACCCTGGGGATTGTGAATCACGCACATGGCCAAAACCTGCGGATTGTCCGCCGGAGCAAAACCGATGAACGAGGAAATGTAGCGTCCGGTGCCTCTGGGGAGCGTCTGGGATGTGGCCGTCTTGCCGCCGATACGGTAGCCCTCGATGTACGCCTTCTTTCCGCCGCCCTCGGACACCACCTTTTCCAGCAGAAAGCGCATGGTTTCTGAGGTTTCAGCGCGCACCACCCGTTTTCCTTTGGGCCAGGACAGCTTCTTCAGCACCTTTCCATCCTGATTTTCAATGGCTACTCCGAAATGAGGCGTAATCCGAAGCCCGCCATTTATGATGGAACTGACCGTAGCTGCCATCTGCATGGGTGTAATCTGGAAGGACTGTCCAAAGGACATGGTCGCCAGCTCGACCAGCCCAATATTTTCCAGTTTATGCATGATAATATTGGCCTCTCCGGGCACATCAATTCCTGTCTTCTCCATCAGGCCAAATTGCCGGAAATACCCGTAGAAATCCTCTGCGCCCACACGTTGACCGATATCGATAAAGACCGGGTTGCAGGAATTTTCGATGGCCTGTACAAAGGTCTCGCTCCCGTGGCCCCTCACCTTATGGCAGCGGATCCGCCGATCCTCCACCATGCGGAAGCCCGGGCAGTTGAAGGTATCGTTTAAATTCACCACACCTTTTTCCAATGCGGCTGCCGCCGTCACCACCTTAAAAACAGACCCCGGCTCGTAGGTATCATTGATGCTCTGGTTCCGCCACATCTGATTGCGCAGGTCCTGCTTCTGCTCCCCGGAAAGCGCTGCTGCGTCCTGTCCGGTGTCCGCAAGATACGCCGTCAGGTCATAGGGATTGTTCAAATCAAACTCCGGCACATTTACATTGGCGTAGATTTCACCATTCTGGGGGTTCATAACCAGAATTGATACATAGGTGGCCCGCTTTTCTTCCCGGACCTTCTTCGCCGCCTGCTCCGTGTAGAGCTGGATATTGTAGTCCAGACTGACCCTCAGATCTGCCCCCGGCACCGGTTCCACCCGCTCCTCGCCCGCGTTGGCCAGTTCGATACCCCGGGCGTCTGTCAGCGTCAGAATCGTACCGTTCTGCCCCTGCAGATAGGAATCATACCGGACCTCCAGTCCGATGATGCCCTGATTATCGCTGCCGGTGAAGCCAAGCACCTTGGACGCCAGGGAACCGTAAGGATAAGAGCGCTTATAATCCTCGTCAATTTTCACACCGGCCAGTTCCAGGGCACGGATGCGGTCGCCGGTTTCTTTGTCCACATTGGCCTTGATCCGCTCGATGGAGCTGTATTTCTCCACCCGTCCGCGTACCTGCTCATCCGGTAAATCCAGTTCACGTGAAAGCGCCGTAATTACCGCCTCCGGATCGGTCAGCTGGCTATGTACCACCGACACGGTACACACGGTCCGGTTGGAAGCCAATACCATACCATTCCGGTCGAGAATCCTTCCCCGGGCTGCCTTGATGCTCCGCTCCCGCTGGTGCAGATCCTCCGCCAGTTCCTGATAATAGTCCGCCTCATAAACCATTAACCGCACCAGCCTCGCCACCAGTCCCACCAGCATCAGCACACACACGCAGAACACCAGCGTCAGCTTCTTCCGGTTATATGTTCTGCTTTTCGTTTCCTTTTCTTTCATAAAAACCCCATAATCGGTTTGTTACAACCTATTATGGGGTTTCTGATTTTATTCTGTCTCTGCAGGGCTGCTTCCGTC
>CAKROP010000089.1 GCA_934373375.1 uncultured Anaerosacchariphilus sp. | reverse complement strand
ACCTACGCCCTTCGGAACAAGAGTAAGTATCTGGCTTCTGTTCCGCCGGTGGCAGTCAACGCGCTTATCATTCCCTGGGTTCTGAAATACGGCTACGGCGAGCCGCTCCCGATTCCTTTTATGATGGGAACGGTGGCTCTCGGCGAGATTCTGACCGCCACCATCATCGGCACAATTCTGCTGCTGGTGCTGGATCGTTACCGGAGTTCTATTTTCAAGACTGCTTTATAACGCAGAATTACTTATCCGTATAAAACAACTCCATATTGAAAACACCTTAAAGGAAGCTTCCAGCAGGGGAGCTTCCTTTTTTTGTATTGCCGTATTGCCGTTTCGAAGCGTTGATGCGTCGCATTGACGCACCGCTGCATTCTCTGCTATGATAAGTCACGAATTTATTTTTAATAACAAGAGGGAGATTTACAATGGAGAAACGTGAAAAATTCTCATCCCGGCTGGGCTTTATTCTGATTTCAGCCGGCTGTGCCATCGGCCTGGGCAATGTATGGCGCTTTCCTTATATCACCGGTAAATACGGCGGAGCTGCTTTTGTACTGATTTACCTGGTATTCCTTGTTATCTTAGGCATGCCGATTATGGCCATGGAGTTCGCGGTGGGCCGCGCAAGCCGCAAGTCCGCAGCCCGCAGCTTCCATGTACTGGAGCCAAAGGGCACCAAATGGCACATTGAAGGCTATATTGCCATGGCGGGCAATTACCTGCTGATGATGTTCTACACCACCGTGGGTGGCTGGATGATTTCCTATATCTTTAAGATGGCCTCCGGTTCCTTCCATGGTCTCACACCGGATGCGGTTGGCGGTGTCTTCAACGATATGCTGGCTTCCCCGGGTTCCATGACCTTCTGGATGATCGTAGCTGTGCTTCTGGCTTTCGGTATCTGCAGCATGGGCCTGCAGAACGGTGTGGAGCGTATCACAAAAGTCATGATGTCCTTCCTGCTGGTAATCCTGGTGGTTCTCTGCATCCGAAGCGTTACATTGCCGGGCGCAGGTGCAGGCCTTCGCTTCTACCTGATTCCGGATTTCAGCAAGATTGTGGAAAATGGCGTCGGCGAGGTGATCTTTGCTGCCATGGGGCAGGCATTCTTCACCTTAAGTCTTGGTATCGGCGCAATGGCTATCTTCGGAAGCTATATCAGCCGCGACCGTACGTTAATGGGAGAATCTGTAAACATCTGCATCCTGGACACTGTCGTTGCGCTGATGGCCGGACTGGTTATCTTTCCGGCTTGCTTTGCCTTTGGTGTAGACCCGGGTGAGGGACCGGGACTGGTTTTCGTCACCCTGCCAAATATCTTCAACCAGATGGCAGGCGGCCGCCTCTGGGGAACCCTGTTCTTCGTATTTATGAGCTTCGCAGCCCTGTCCACCATCATTGCCGTATTTGAAAATATCATCAGCTTCGGCATTGACCTCTGGGGCTGGACCCGTAAGAAATCTGTCCTTGTAAACCTGATTCTGATTCTGGTTCTCTCCATGCCCTGCGTACTGGGCTTCAATGTATGGAGCGGCATCGCGCCCCTGGGCGCCGGAAGCACCATCCAGGATCTGGAGGACTTCATCGTCTCCAACAATCTGCTTCCCCTGGGCAGCCTTATGTATCTTTTATTCTGTACCAGCCGCTACGGCTGGGGCTGGGATAAGTTCATCGCCGAGGCAGACGCCGGCAAGGGCATCAAGTTCCCCCATTGGGCACGGTTCTATGTAAGTTACATTCTGCCGCTGATTGTACTGTTCATCTTTGTGATGGGGTACTGGCAAAAGTTCGCTGCGTAAATAATAGTTTCATAAAATAAAAGTCCCGACAGGCTATGTGTAAACCTGTCGGGACTTTTATTTTATGCTTCTTTCTTCTCTTCGTGATACTCTTTCTCTGTATTTACGCTCCAGATATTCTTCTTGTCTTTTCTACCGCTCAGGATGTTGTCCACGGTCTCGAAGGAGGTGGCCATGGAGTGATCCATGTTATTGTAGCGGTGCTGACCGTTACGACCTACGCAGTAGAGGTTCTCGAAGGTGTCCAGATATTTGATCAGGTCATCCATATGATCGTAGGTATCGAAGTATGCCGGATATGCCTTCTTTACGCGCTCTCTGTGGGAATCCAGCACATCCTTCTCGCTGGTGATGACGCCCATCTTTACCAGCTCGGAGATACCGAACTGTACCCACTCCTCTTCGCTCATGTTCCAGTACTTGTCGCCCTCGCTGCAGAAGTACTCCAGACCAATCCATACCTTATGATCCGGATCGGATACCAGGTACGGGGACCAGTTATTGAAGACCTGGATACGCCCCAGCTTTACACCCACATCCTGTACATAAATCCAGCAGTCCGGAACGATATTGTTCAGGGTCTTCAGCTTGGTCTCGTTCTTCAGGTTCAGCTTGTCCACCAGAAGTCCTACAGTCACGAAATCACGGTAGGGCAGTCCCGCCGCGATCTTGCTCATATCCTCCGGCACGTCGTTCATGCCGCCTACCAGATCTTTCACCGGCATGGAGGAAATAAATACGTCGCCCTCGATGGTGTGCTCCTCTCCGTTCTGTACATAAGACAGGCTCTGCACACGGCCATCTGCGGTGTGCAGTCTGGTCACCTTACAGCCCTTGCGGATCTCGCCGCCCATCTTCTCTACCTCGGCTGCCGCGGTCTCCCACAACTGGCCCGGGCCGTATTTCGGATAATTGAACTCCTCGATCAGCGATGTCTGTACCTGATGCTTGTCCTGCTTCTGAGGCAGCAGCTTCTGGAAATTATCCTTCAGAATGCCCATGATAGACAAGCCCTTGGTACGCTGTGCACCCCAGGAAGCATCGATCTCGCTGGGATGACGTCCCCAAAGCTTCTCAGTGTAACCCTCGAAAAACATGGAATACAGCTTCTTGCCGAAACAGTTGATATAGAAATTCTCCAGAGAGTCCTCCGGCTTCTTGGCTACGGCTGCCTTCAGGTAACTGAAGCCTGCTACCATGGTGGTGGCAAAGCCCATGTTCTTGATGGTCCGCGCGTTCATCTTAACCGGATAATCGAAGAACTTCTTCTGATAATAAATGCGGGATACACGGTTACGTGTCAGCATAACCCGGTCTTCCTTCTCCGGATCCGGTCCGCCCGCCCTCAGCGGAATCGTACGTCCCAGCACCTTATCGTCATAGGACGGCGCGCCCTGTAGCGGCATAATCTCATCCCACCACGCGGTTACACGGTCATCCTTGGAAAAGAAGCGGTGGCCGCCGATATCCATACGGTTGCCGTTATAACGCACTGTGCGGGAGATACCGCCGATCTCCTGGCTCTCCTCAAGAATCAGCACCTCGTACTCGTCAGATTTCTTCAATAATTCATATGCAGCCGTCACACCTGCCGGTCCGGCTCCTATAATCACTGCTTTCTTCATGTAAAGCTCCTTTTTCTTTCCGTTTATTCTCCATGGGCAGATCAGCCCATATTTCTTATATTGTACACGATCTGTCCGTATCCGTCAATCGTATCAATTTCTGAAAATTCTATTAGCTGATTTTAGGCATTTCTACTCTTGAACCCGATTTTTCCCGATGCTATACTGGAACCATAAAAACGAGATTACAAAACGCAGGAGAAAGGCAGGAGAACAGGCCATGTACTATTTTATTGTGAATCCCGGTTCCCGTTCCGGCAACGGAAAATACGTATGGCAGAAGGCGGAACGCATACTGGATCAGGAGGATGTGGAATACCGGGTATTTTTCACCGCCTACCGGACTCATGCTACCGAACTGGCCGCTGAAATCACTGCGCGGACGGAACGCCTGACACTGATTGCCGTGGGCGGAGACGGAACGGTCAATGAAGTAATAAATGGCATCCGGGATTTTTCCCGTGTAACCCTCGGCTACATCCCCACCGGATCCAGCAATGATTTTGCCCGGTGTATGGGGCTGCCCACCGATACCGAAGCTGCGGTTCAGAATATCCTGCATCCCACCCGCTTCGATAAGATCGACCTGGGATTGATGGAGCTCGGCAGACAGAAGCGCTATTTTGCCGTAAGCTGCGGCTGTGGCTTTGACGCCGCAGTCTGCCATGAGGCACTGAATTCCCGGATGAAAAACTTTCTGAACCATCTGCATCTGGGCAAGCTTACCTACGCCGGTATTGCGCTGAAGCAGTTGATTTTATGTAAACCAGGCCCTGTAACTATTACTCTGAGCAATGGGAAATCACGGACTTTCTCGAAGGCCTATTTCGTATCCGGCATGAACTGCGACTGCGAGGGTGGCGGACTGAAGCTGGCTCCTCATGCGGATATCCACGACGGAGTTCTTGATATCTTCGTGGTCAACCGTCTCGGAAAGCTTCTGATCGCCCTGATGCTTCCGACTGCTTACGCGGGTCTTCACACCATTTTCCCGGGCGTCCATATCTTCCGGGCCAGAAGTGCGGAAGTGACTGTCACCGGCACGCTGCCGCTCCATACGGACGGCGAAACCTGCCTTATGGAAGGCACTGTAAAAATGGCCTGCTGCCCCCAGATCCTGACTTTGATTGCAGCCGGAAAGAACGCATAATTCTGATTTTATTTACATAACATTACTTTGCGGAACGCTTTTGTATATTATGGAAAATGTCCTGTAAAATGTGATTTTTTTCTTAAAAAATTATGAACCGGATTGAACCGGAAATGGCTTTGTGCTATACTGCGATTCAGAAATGAACAGCCCCGTTTTTCCACGGGGCTTCTGATAAATTTTATTGTTCATAGAAGGAGGTTGACAGCATGAAAGCATTTTTCCAGAAATATAAGCACGCCTGGGTTCTGCTTTACGGTCTTATCTATCTGCCCTGGTTTCTCTGGCTGGAAAGCCGTGCCAACCAGCCCTACCATGTGATTCATGTATGGCTGGACGATAAGATTCCTTTCGTGGAATATTTCATTGTGCCGTATCTGCTGTGGTTCGTATACATTGCCGCCGTGTTCCTGTATCTGTTCTTCAAGGGGACGAAACAGGAGTTTTACCGGTACTGCGCCTTCCTTTTTACCGGCATGACGCTGTTCCTGATTATCTCCACCATCTACCCGAACGGACACCTGCTGCGGCCCACCGAGTTTCCGCGGCACAATATTTTCACCTTCGCGGTGCAGATTCTGTACCAGGCGGATACCCCGACGAACATTTTCCCGAGTAGCCATGTATTCAATTCCATTGCAGCCCACCGGGCTGTGGTGAATAACCCGAAGCTTGGCCGCAATCGCCTGATTCACGGCGGATCCTTTGTGCTGATGGTTTCCATCATCCTGGCGACCATGTTCCTGAAGCAGCACTCCGCGCTGGACGTGATGTCCGGAATCGTGCTGGGTACTTTGATGGATCAGATCGTGTATCGGATGGAATTCTCATTTGCACGGGAGCGGGTGCCGAAGAGGAAGAGAGAAACGGTTATTTAAAAAGAATTTTATGGGAAATGAGAACGGCTGGCAGATCAGATGTGTGTCTGATTTGCCAGCCTGATTTTGTTGCTTAGATTTTCATCTTCAGCTTTGCCTGCTCAATTTTCCTGTCTGATGGAACTTATTTTACCATTAATTGTGATTTTATCTCTTCTGCTCTTCCAACTGTGCTTTCAAAGCTGCGATTTCCGCGTCTTTTTCGCTCAAAGCTGCATTCTTCTGATCCAGCTCTTCCTTCAGTTCTTCTACATAGTATTTTAATGAATTCTCATCCAATATCCTCAACGCTTCTGACCACATACCAATAACCTCCTCTGGGTTGCGGCGTAGCAGGGCGATCTCCTGATAAATAGGTTCCAGCCACGGATAATGCTTGATGTTCCGCTCGGCATCTGCCAACGTCACCGTGGTCAGCAGGGACAGCCATGCATGCAAATCGTCTTTGTCATCCTCAGCATACGGGATTTTACGGAATACGTCAAGGGCTATCAGGAAATATTCGTCCAGCATTTCCAGTTTTAAACCGGTATCATAGATGATTTTTCCGTGATGGAAACTGGTATCTCCGTGACGATGGAATTCGGCTGTGGACTTTTCATAAAGAACGATTACATAAACCTTCTTTACGTCATGGTATGTAAAATTAGCGCCCCTTTCGCCACGAATCCGCGTGTACTGCCGCATCAGCAGATCGGCTGCATAGCAGGACAGGCGCTCCTCTGTAAAGGCATAGCCATTTTTCTGAATCTCGATATTCGCCAGAGATCCATCCTCCAGTTCCACCAGCAAATCCATGATCAGATAGGTTTCACCGTCAATCAGACTATCCTCCACCGGGAGAATCTTTTTGATTTTCACACGCATTCCAAGAATCGAAGAAATAAACTTTTCCAGTCGGTCCGCATGCCTGTCCGGATTGAAGATGAATTTAAAGAACGGGTCGTAGGTCAGCGGCAGGGACTGCTTTCCTGCAAAGAAATCCAGAATCCTTGTCTGCCATCCTTTGTTTTTAATTCCCTGATAAGTCCTGTACAGTCTCGGCGACTGTGCCAATTTCATCAGGGCTTCTTCCTTCGTCTTCGGTGTGGTTTCCCATACCACAGCCTCATCACTGCTTACTGGTACGTTTGCTTGCGTGACAACTCTCCTCTCACTCTGTTTTCATAAAAATACAGGGAAATCATTCGGCGAATGGCCAATGGATGAAACAGGTAAGCCTGGCGGCATGAATGGATGATAGCATATTGTTTGTTAAATTACAAGTTTTTCCAATTATTTTATGAATTTTTTAGATTTTATGAGAAATAAGAACGGCTGGCAGATCAGATATGTGTCTGATTTGCCAACCTGATTTTGTTTTTTATTCTAATTCAGCGCCATTTGTCTCAATTACTTTTTTATACCAGTAGAAGGAATCCTTCCGATAACGCTTATAGGTGCCGTTGCCTTCGTCATCTGCGTCCACATATACGAATCCGTAGCGTTTCTTCATTTCTCCTGTGGATACGCTGACCAGATCGATGCACCCCCACGCAGTGTAGCCGATCAACTCTACGCCGTCGTCGATAGCCTTTTCCATTTCTCTGATATGATCACGGATATAAGCGATTCTGTAAGGATCATGAACCATTCCATCGGCGTTCAGTGTGTCCAGACACCCCAGGCCGTTCTCGGTAATCATCACTGGGACGCGGTATCTGTCGTACACCTTCAGCAGTGTGTATCGCAGTCCCACTGGATCAATGGGCCAGTCCCAGTCGCTTTCCTTCAGGTACGGATTCTTGATGCCGCCCATGATATTCCCGCTGGTCTGCTCCTTGAAGTCCAGTACGCTCTCCGTAATACTCTGATAATAAGAAAATGTATAAAAATCACAAGTCCCCCGCTTCAGAATTTCCTTTTCTTCCTTCGAAAGCTCCAGTGTAATTCCACGTTTTTGATATTCCCGCAAGGTAAAGAAAGAATATTCTCCCTTCAGCATCACATCTGCGCAGGTATTATTATAAAATGTGTCATTCTGAAATACCAGAAGCACATCATCCGGATTGCAGGTACGCGGATATCTGGTAATATGACAAATCATGGTTCCAAAATGGAAATCCGGATTGATCTTCCGCCCTTCCGCCACTAC
>CAKROP010000088.1 GCA_934373375.1 uncultured Anaerosacchariphilus sp. | reverse complement strand
GCGACAGACACGGCGAAATAGAGTATGCAGAATACTGCATACCCTATCGCCCATTTCTTCTTATTCTCCAAGACCGCTCTCCACTGCTTCTACCATTGCAGCCAGCGCTTCTGTTTCATCTGCGCCCTCACAATGAAATTCAATCTCATCTCCTGATTTTACACATGCACCCAGTACGCTTAAAACGCTCTTCGCATTGGCTGTTGTATTGCCAAAGGTGAAGGTTACCGCGGAGCGGAACTGCATGGCCGTCTTGCAGAGGATTCCTGCCGGACGAAGATGAAGACCTGTCGGATTTGTGATAGTTACTTTTTGACTTACCATAGATGTCAACCTCCCGTTCTTTTACTCTGTTGCCGAGTCATTTTTACTCTCCCCCGCACTGTCTCCGCTGCTATTGCCGCCAGCGGTGTTATCCGGGGTACTGTTTCCCGTTGTATTGTCATTTCCGGCGTCCGAGGCATTATCCTTTTTGCCGTCTGTGCTGCCGGTTGTACTGCTGCTGTCTCCTGTAGTCTTATTGTCATCAGCCGCTGTTCTCTTCACCAGTTTATACTGGATTTCCACATCCTGCATCAGGCTGTAACCACTGTCCGGAAGGGTTACGTTCAGGGTTCCCGTATAAGTCCCCGCTCTGGTGTGTCCCACATCCAGCGTCACTGCAATCGCCTCTGTATCCAGAGCTGCCAGTTCGCTGCTGGTTCCCATTACCACCAGCTCAATACTGCTGGTGTCGCCGAAGTCCACTTCCATTCCTGCCGGCACATTCTGTACACCGATGCGTGATACCGGAATGGTCACAGTCTTGCCCTGCTTCTTCTCAATCTCCACGCTGACCGCGATCAAAGCGTCTGTCTCGTCCGCCAGTCGAATGCCATCAGGCAGATACTGGGTAATGTCGATGGTCTGCTGCTGATTCTCGGAAATACCGTCGATATTGATCGCCTCATCCGGAATCAAAATCGCTGTAATCTTACTGATTGCGTCGGAAGCTCCGGCAATCATTACTGTCTCCGGTTTATAGGAGATGGAACTGAAGCTGTAGCCCTCTGCCGGTGTACCTGTATGGCCTACAGACAGCGGAACTGTCTTGGTCCGCAGCATGGTGATGGCCACATCCATACCGTCGTTCTTTCCGGTATATTCCAGATAGGTGGTATCTACGGCTTCGCCGTCGCTGTTCAGCACATTCAGCTTGCCGTGAATGGTCCGGTCGGAGTTGACGCCGGTGGTCTTGATCTCTACCTCCACGCGCTTGATCTTGGCGATCACGGAAGCCGGGCCGCTGATCTGAATCAGGCTCTGCTCCGGAAGCGCGGTTCCGATCATGTAACCGTCGGCCACCTTGCCGTTCTGTTTCACCACTACGTTAAACTGCTCTGAGGATGCGTCCTCTACGCTGATAACTACGTTTTCCCGGCTCAGGTTGATATCGGCGCTGCGGATGTTTTTATTGCTGCAGGTCACCTCGATACCCACCAGATCGTTGTATTTGATATTTTTCTGCATATCCGCCGTCGCGGTAAAGTCCGTGATATCCAGCTCACGCAGAACGGATTTCTTGCCCCACACACGGATACTGATGACGTCGCTGCCGTCCTCTATCTTGTAAACCTTACCCTGATCCGTTACCACGTTCTCATTGAGCATCGTGACCTGAATCGGAGAGAAATCCCTGTATGTATAGGGATCATCAATATTCATGACAATCAGCCAGAGCATAATGGCTCCGATCACGGAAAGGAGCTTCAGTCCCAGGTTATTTGTCAGCATTTTTTTCATGCTTCTTCACCCGTCCTTTCCATAATCTGAATCTGCCATTGTCCTGTGCCTTATCCTGGGCTGCCACAAGCTGCGCCCGGAGATCATCCTGATTCAAATTGCGCTTAATGTCACCCTCCATAGCCACAGACACAGCTCCGGTCTCTTCCGATACCACGATGGTCAGGGAATCCGTCACCTCACTGATTCCCACAGCTGCTCTGTGACGGGTTCCCAGCTCCTTACTCAGGAACAGATTATCCGACAGCGGCAGATAACAAGTGGCTGACACAATCCGGTCACCCCTGATGATGACCGCACCGTCATGCAGCGGCGTATTTTTCTCAAAAATATTGATCAGAAGCTGACTGGTAATCACGGAATCCAGCGTAATGCCGGTACGCTCATACTCGTTCAGCGGCGTCTTCTTCTCAATGACTATCAGCGCTCCGGTCTTGACCTTGGCCATCTCAAAGACCGCCTTTATAAGCTCATTAACGGTCTTGTCGCTGAACCTGGCTTCCGACTCCTTCGCGTTGTCAAAGCTGAATACCGAACTGATGATGTTCTGCCGTCCCAGCTGCTCCAGCGCTTTACGAAGCTCCGGCTGAAATACAATAACCAGCGCGGTAATTCCCAGGCTGAAGATATTCTTGCCCAGCCATAGAATCGTGTTCAGACGGAAGGCCCAGGCCACAAAAATGAATACCAGCAGAACCGCAAAGCCCTTCAGAAGCACCCATGCGCGGGTCTTCTTAATCCACACCATGATTTCATAGAGCAGGAAAGACAGGATAATAATATCCAGTAGATCATTCCAGTGGATGGTGTTGAACGCCACATATTGATTGATATAGTTCCACACAGAACCCTGCACTTTTTCACATCCTCTCTGCCGCCGGCCAGTTTACTGGTGTCTCGACGCGCTGCTCTTCTTTCTTCCCGATGAAACCTTTCTCTGCGGCGCTTTCTGCGCGTTGATCTTCTTTACTTTTTTCTGTGGAACCGCGATACTGATCTTGGGAACCGCTTTTACATAGTAGTAATACTCGTCATCCTCAAACTGTACATATTCGGTTCTGGAATAATCCAGACTGAATATACTGATCTGCAAAAGCAGCGCCAGCACCGCCGACAGGATCCCACCCACAATCACGCTGAGCAGCTTCGGAGACACCCCCAGAATCAGACTTCCGGTCAAAAGCACGATGGCGTCCGCCACAGCGCCCGCCACTACGGCAATGGTCCATGCATGATCCACGGACATTCTTCGAATCATGTATACAATCACAATCGTCAGGGCAAAGGCCACAACTGTCAGAATCATTTCTTTATTGTTCAGCACATTATCCAGAAGATACGTAATCTTCTCGGTCACCGTACTGTTCTGGGCGCTGCTCAGCATGGCCGTATTCATGCCCAGATAGTGAAGCAGGAAATACACCACCGTACCACAGGCAACCGGAATCGCTGCCACCGGCGTGGAAACCAGTCCCATGGCAAGCGGAACAAAATAGGGAATCTTGAACACGAAGGCCAATGGTGTCAGGATCAGCACATATCCAAACCTGGGCGCAGTGCTGAAAAAAAGTAGAAACATTACCGCGAATACCACAAAGGTGATTGCGAATACCTCCAGAGAAAGCGCGTAAGCATGCAGCAAAATCAGAATCGCCGCAAACACTGCCGTCACATTGACCGGCAGGAACGAGCAAAGAAGCGCCAGCACCAGGGCTATCCCCGGATTATCCAGCTTCTTCATAAAGCCCACATGGCTGTTGATCAGCAGAAATGTCACCAGTGCCATGATAAACTTCAGCACCGGATAAATATAGATATCATATTTGCTCAAAAAAATCTTCAGTTTTTCTCTCATTTCCAGTAAGGTCTTCATTCTTCCTTCGCTCCTTCTGCCATACTTGTGCTGCCCGACGCCTCCGACTCATAAATGCCGGAAATACGCTTCAAAATGTGATTATATGCAGCCAGCTTCTTCCGGTTTTCCTGATACCGGTTGTAATAAACCACATACTGGATCACCAGATAGATGCCCAGAAGCGCCAGATAAAGAAGCGCAAGCCCTTTTCCGAATGCGGCCAGATCCATCTTATGAAGGTTGGTCATCAGATATTCCATTTTATAAAAAGCCCAGAGACCCACGCACAGGCAGAATGCCACCGTGTAGGAAATCCACGCGCCGATGAGATGAATACTTAAGTAATCGCCCTTGTAAAAACGGTTCATTTCCAGCGCTTTCTTTCCCTCGCCCGCCTCAAAGGAGGCCGCCTTCGTCATGAGTCTGATTTTTTCTTCATTTAACATAAATACCCCTTAACTTTTGCATACTCCTAATCGAATTCAGTATAGCATATTTAAAAGCCTCTTCCAATACAAATGCTTAAAAAATACACTTTTTCCACCCCCGATGCCAGAAGGGCGGCTGCCGCCGCGTCCAGGGTGCTGCCGGTGGTGTAGATATCGTCTATCAGTACCACTCTCTTTAATTTTACATCATTCCCACAGACTTGAAAAGCATTTTTCAGATTCTCCCGTCTTGCGGAATCGTTTAATTCCTTCTGGGGACTGGTCTTCTTTAGCCGTATAAGAAGCTTTTCTTCCACCGGAATTCCAAGCCTCTCTCCCATACGTTCTGCCACCAGCGCTGCCTGATTAAACCCGCGTTTCCGCATGCGGCTCTTATGGAGCGGCACCGGAATCAGGGCGTCCGGCTGCCAGGAACGAAGCATACGCCCATGAGCCCGCAGCAGCTCTTCCGCGTAGAAATCTGCGTATTCCCTGCGGTTGTGATATTTAAACCGGCTGATGGACGCCCGCATGACTCTGTCATATAGGAAAACTGCCCTGCCCTTTTCATATCGGTGCTTCCGCCGCAGACAGTCGGGACAATATTCTGCCTCCTCTTTTGAAAGCGGCTTCCCACATTTCATACAGACCGGTTCGCGCACCGGCTGCAATGCCGTCCGGCAGCTGTCGCAGATAAGCTTTTCTGCCCCGCCGGTAATCTCATCACAAATCGGACATCTGCGAGGATATATAAGATTTGATAGTTTCGCAAAGACCTGTGTAACGCTTCTGTTCCGTACCATTTTCAATCATTGCCTGGAAGGTGGCGGCGCTGCCCACCAGGGTCACGCAGGATCTGGCACGGGTCACTGCCGTATATAAAAGGTTCCGGTTCATCAGGGGGCGGGGGCCGGAAAGCAATGGAATCACCACTGCCGGATACTCGCTTCCCTGAGACTTATGTACGGTAATGGCGTAAGCCAGCTCCAGTTCATCCAGCTGTTTAAACGGATAAGAAGCCATACGCCCTTCATCGAATTCTACGGTTACTTCCTCCGCAAAGGTATTGATGGCACGGACGATTCCCATATCGCCGTTGAATACGCCCACGCCTTTATCGATGGCAATGCCGTAGCGGTTGCGGACCTCCCACTCCAGCTGGTAGTTGTTGCGAATCTGCATGACCTTGTCTCCCACCCGCAGGATGCCCTTTCCGGTTCCGCCGTCCTCCACGGCGATGCCGTGTCCAAAGGGAATCTCCGCTTTGTCCTTATCCTCGGGATTCAGGTAACGCTGCAATACCCGGTTCAGATTATCCACTCCAAGCGCGCCTTTGCGCATGGGGGTCAGCACCTGGATATCCGAAATCTCCGCATTTACATAACGGGGCATCTTCTCCTGCACCAGAGCCAGCACCACCCGCAGAATGATGTTCGGATCCTGCCTTTGCAAAAAGAAGAAATCCCGGCTCTTGTTATCCAGGATTACCGGCTCGCCACGGTTGATCTTATGGGCATTTACGATGATATCACTCTCCGCCGCCTGTCGGAAGATCTTAGTCAGGCGCACCACCGGAAAGGTCTCGGAACGGATCATATCCTGCAGAATACTGCCGGGTCCCACGCTGGGCAGCTGGTTCACGTCGCCCACCAGAATCAGTCTGGTTCCCGGTACCACCGCTTTTAGAAGCGCCTGCATCAGATGCAGATCCACCAAAGACATCTCGTCAATGATGATCACATCCGCCTCCAGCGGATTCTCCTCATTGCGGGCGAACATGGCCCGGCCTCCAACGGCGCTCTCCGGCCCGCCGGACAGCTCCAGCATTCGGTGAATGGTCTGGGCCTGACAGCCGGTAGCCTCGGTCATCCGCTTGGCCGCGCGCCCGGTGGGCGCTGCCAGAAAGATGCTTAAGTTCTCCGCCTCGAAATAATGTATCATAGCGTTGATGGTCGTGGTTTTTCCGGTGCCGGGGCCTCCGGTCAGAATCAGCAGACCGTTTCGCACTGCTTCCGCCACTGCCTCCCGCTGGTGCTCATCCAGCGTAGTCTTCGTGACCTTTTCTATCTTTGAAATCCGCGTGTCAATCACCGCGTCTGTCTCGTCCATGGACAGATTCAGATGATACAGCATGGCCGCGATACTGAGCTCTGCGTAATAATAGGACGCCGCGTAGACAAAGACCGTCTCCTGTCCCCGGCTGTCCGGCAGGGCTTTTCGTATAAGCTTCCGGTCGATGCTGAGATCCGACACATGGCGCTCCACAGATTCTGGCGGCACGCCCAGAAGCTCCACGGTCCGGTTCAGCAGCATCTGCTCCGGAATGCAGGTATGCCCCTCCGCCGACGCGTTCAGCAGTGTATACAGAATACCGCTGCGGATCCGGAAGTCTGAATCCTCCCGGATCCCGACCCGCTTTGCGATCTCATCCGCTGTCCGGAAACCTACACCCGCGATATCGTCCGCCAATCGGTACGGATTCTCCTTTATTATACGATAAATCTCCTGTCCGTACTGTTGGTAAATCTTCACAGCCAAATTCATGGAGATGCCATACTCCTGTAAAAAGACCATAGCGTCCCGAAGATCCCGTTTTTCTTCCATCTGCTCTGCGATCTCCCGTGCCTTCCGATCGCTGATACCTTTCACCTCAGACAGGCGCTCCGGCTCCCGTTCCATGATTTCGAAGGTCTTTGCGCCGAAGCGCCGCACAATCCGGGCCGCCAGCGCCGCACCTACGCCCTTTACGGCTCCGCTGGCCAGATAGCGTTCCATGGCCAGGGCATCCTTTGGCGTCTTCACCTCAAAGCGTTCCGCCTTGAACTGCTGACCGTACATGGGATGCTCCGTATAGTCGCCCTCCAGCTCCACCAGTTCTCCTTCACTGATATAGGAAAAGACGCCGACAACCGTGATTTCATCCTCATCTGTCACCAGATTCAGCACCGAATATCCATTTTCCGCGTTTCGGTAGATAATATGTTCCACATACCCCTCAAGTTTCATACGTTTATACCTTTATGTATTTTTCTGAATCCTGCATTGCAGGCTTCCCCGCCACTTCTCTGTTATATACAAATGGGCATGACAGATAAACCTCCGTCATGCCCCTCATTTGTAAAAGTATAATTTACTCGTCCCGGTTACCGGCCATGAACTCTACAAACTTACCGGTTCCGATGGCTACACACTTCATGGCGTCCTCTGCCGTCATGGTGTTAATGCCGGTTTTCTCCTCCAGCAGCTCCTCCAAACCGCGAAGCAGTGCGCCGCCGCCGGTCAGGACGATTCCTCTGTCCGCAATATCTGCTGCCAGCTCGGGCGGAGTCTTCTCCAGCACGCTGTGAACAGCCTCTACGATCTGCATGGTAGACTCACGAAGCGCTTCCTCACAATCCTCAGAGGTTACCTCTACGGACTTCGGAAGACCTGTCACCAGGTTACGTACGCGGACGCTCATACGATCCACCTCCGCGCGTGGATAGCAGGTAACTTCTTTGATCTTGATATCCTCTGCGGTACGC
>CAKROP010000087.1 GCA_934373375.1 uncultured Anaerosacchariphilus sp. | reverse complement strand
CCTATATCCGCGAGAACTTCCCGGATCTGGATATTCACGCCAGCACTCAGATGACGGTGCTTGGCGCGGAAGGAGCCGAATTTCTGAAAAAGCAGGGAGCTGCCCGTGTGGTGACGGCCAGGGAGCTGTCGCTGCAGGAGATTCGCCGGATTCATGATACCGTGGATGTGGAGATTGAGAGCTTTATTCACGGAGCCCTCTGTTACTGTTATTCGGGCCAGTGCCTGATGAGCAGCATGTTTGGCGGCCGCAGCGGCAACCGTGGCCGGTGCGCTCAGCCCTGCCGCCTGCCCTATCAGTTGAAGGGTGATGGAAAGTTGCTCGGCAAAAAGGGCGAGGAGTATATCTTAAGCCCCAAGGATATGTGTACCATTGAGATCCTGCCGGAAATTCTGGCGGCAGGCGTCTGCTCCCTGAAAATCGAGGGGCGGATGAAGCGACCCGAGTACACGGCAGGCGTAGTGCGCGTTTATCGGAAATATCTGGATCATTACCTGGAATATGGAGCGGAGAAATACCGTGTGGATCCGAAGGATTACGGGGAACTGCAGGCACTTTATAACCGGGGCGGATTTTCCAGAGGCTATTATCAGGTACACAATGGCCGCGATATGATTTCCCTGACCAGACCCAGTCATTTTGAGGAGAAGGGAAAGAAGGCCATGCAGGAAAAGCAGCGATACGAGGCGCTGCTGCAGGAGATTAGAAAAGAATATCTGGACAGGGATAAGAAGGAAACCATCGAAGGCAGCTTCCGCATTTCCCTGGATGGACCGTCGGAGCTTACGGTGCGGTATCGGGACGCAGAGGTGCGCGTGGAGGGCGAGCCCGGCCAGGCGCCGAAGAATCAGCCTATGACGGAGGCGGATATCCGCAAGCAGCTTATGAAGACCGGGGATACCCCCTTTATATTCGGAAAGCTCGCAATACAGATGGACGGCGATATCTTCTGCCCCAACGGGCAGCTGAACCGGATGCGGCGGGAGGCCTTGGAGAAGCTGACAGAGCAGTGTACGGCAGGAACGCACAGAGCATCCGGAGATATACGGAAGCCGCTTACATGCAACGGGGCAGGCGGGAATACGGACAAAAAGGCACAGAAGCCAGCTCATTTTCCGCTTCGGGTACAGTTGGAGCGGGCAGAGTATCTGCCGGAAGTGCTGGATTTTCCGGAGGTACAGGCAGTCTATCTGACCAGCGAAAAGCTGGATTTTGAACGGCTGCCGGAATATGTAAATGTCTGCCACGGGGCAGAAAAGGACTGTCTGCTGGTACTGCCGACGATTTTCCGGACACCCGCCAGACAGTGGTTTGAGGAGCGGACAGAGCTGATAAAGCAGGCGGGATTGGACGGCCTGGTACTGAAAAACCTGGAAGAGCTGGAATTTGTAAAAAATCAGGGGCTGGAACTGCCGCTGATTGGTGATCACAACCTCTACAGCTGGAATCAGGAAGCCGGCATATTCTGGAAAAAACAGGGAATCGAAAGAGAAACACTTCCGCTGGAGCTGAACGACCGGGAGCTTAAGGAGCGGGGAGCCGGAGATGCCGAGCTCATTGCCTACGGTTATCTGCCGCTGATGATTACGGCAGGTTGTCTGCACCGGACGGTGGAGCGCTGTGATCAGAAGGAGACGGTGCGGATGCTGGTGGATCGCTATAAGAAAGAATTTCCGGCTGTCAATTACTGCCGATACTGTTATAATGTAATCTATAACAGTGAACCGCTGTCCCTTCTGAATAATAAAGAAGAGATCGAGCGGCTTGCGCCGGAGGCTTTACGTCTCTGCTTTACATTGGAGAGCCGGAAGGAAATCCGAAGAATCCTGAAGGATTACACAGAGGTATTTTGCGGCGGCGCGCCGTGCCGGAGACCGGAGTACAGCTACACAAAGGGACATTTGAAACGGGGAGTACAGTAAATATATGGTATTCTTGATTACCGATTTATCCAAATACGCGTTTATTATCCTGATTGCGCTTTATACATCCTTAAGCTATTCGGTGCTGCGAAAACGGGATCAGGAGGAGGTGCGCCACGGCTTTCGGCTGCAGATTCTGAATCTGTTCCTGATTCACGCCCTGGCCTTTGTGGTGCTGTACATGCAGACCGGGGAAATGAAGCTGGCGGTATTCTACGCCTTTCAGTTTTTTCTGCTGCAGGCGGTGCTGGTGTTCACCCGGATTATCTATCCGAAGGCAAATCGGCTGGTGCTGAACAATATGTGCCTGCTGCTGGCCATTGGCTTTATCATGCTGACGCGGCTGTCATATGACAAGGCAGTGCGTCAATTTCAGATTGCGGCGGTGGCACTGGCGGTGGCACTGATTGTGCCGGTACTGATCCGGAAATGCGGCTTTCTGCAGAAGCTGCCCTGGCTTTACGGAATCGGCGGGTTGGCGCTTCTGATGGCCGTGGCCGTAGTGGGCAAGACCACCTCAGGCGCGAAATTATCGCTGGTTATCGGCAAATTTGTGTTCCAGCCCAGTGAATTTGTGAAAATTACTTTTGTATTTTTTGTGGCAGCCATGCTGAGTAAGAGCACGGAATTCGCGGATATTGTGCGGACGACCATTCTGGCGGCGGCCCATGTGCTGGTGCTGGCAGTGTCCAGCGACTTAGGCGGGGCGCTACTGTTCTTCGTGACCTATCTGGTAATGCTCTATGTGGCCACGAAGAAGCCCCTGTATTTCCTGGCAGGTCTGGGAGCGGGATCGGTGGCGGCGGTCATCGGCTATCATCTGTTCGCCCACGTACGGGTCCGGGTGCTGGCCTGGACCGACCCCTTCCGTGTCATTGAAAAAGAGGGGTATCAGATCACGCAGTCCTTATTTGCCATCGGAACCGGACGCTGGTTCGGCATGGGACTGAATCTGGGCATGCCCAATAAGATCCCGGTGGTGGAGCAGGATTTTATTTTCTCGGCTATTGCGGAGGAAATGGGCGGTATCTTCGCCGTATGCCTGATTTTGATATGCATGAGCTGTTTTATCATGTTTATCAATATCGCCATGCAGATCAAGAACCGATTCTACAAATATACGGCGTTGGGCTTCGGGACCCTCTACGGTTTTCAGGTGTTCCTGACCATCGGAGGAGCCATCCGCTTTATTCCGTCCACAGGCGTGACATTGCCGCTGGTGAGCTACGGCGGAAGCTCCCTGGTGTCCAGCATCCTGATGTTTTATATTATTCAGGGTATGTATCTCTTAAAAGAAGACGAGGATTTGCAGATTGAAAAAGAACGAGCAGCCAAAGCAGGAAAAGCAAAAAGAGTCAAAGGCGGGCAGAGCAAAAAGCAGGAAAAATCATGAGCTGGCAGTGATTACGTACCTTTTCATCGGTCTGTTTGCGCTGATGACAGGCTATTTTATCTATTTTGACGCGGTCTTAAGTCCGGATGTAATCAACAATCCCTACAACGCCAGGCTGGACGCCTATGCAGAACGGAATATCCGGGGAAATATCCTGGCCTCGGACGGCACAGTGCTGGCAGAGACGAAGACAGCGTCGGACGGTACAGAGACCCGGGAATATCCCTATGCTAATCTGTTCGCCCATGTGGTGGGCTATTCTACCCGTGGAAATACAGGCATTGAGCAGTTAGCCAATTACTACCTGCTGACTTCCAGTATCTCACCGGCAGAGCAACTGAAAAATCAGGTGAAAGACCAGAAAAGTCAGGGGGATGATGTGGTGACCACCCTGGATATGGATCTGCAGCGAACCGCTTACGACGCCCTGGGCAAGAACCGGGGTGCGGTGGTAGTGCTGGAAGCACAGACCGGGCGGGTGCTTGCCATGGTGTCCAAGCCGGACTACGATCCGGGTACTATCAATGAAAAATGGGATACGCTCACGGCGGAGGATTCCCCGGAGAGTGGCAGCGTCCTCTACAACCGCGCGACCCAGGGACTCTACGCGCCTGGCTCCACGTTTAAAATTGTGACGCTGCTGGAGTATATGCGGGAAAATCCGGATTCCTATGCGGACTTTTCCTTTAATTGCAAGGGAAAAGTTACGGAGGGCAACTATACCATCAGCTGTTATAATAAGAAGGCCCATGGAGCCGAGGACTTGACAAAGGCCTTTGCGAAATCCTGTAATTCAGCCTTTGCCACCATTGGTCTGTCACTGGATGAGAGTGCGTTTAAGAGTACCTGTGAGGAGCTGCTGTTCAACACAGAACTGCCGTCACCGCTGACTTATTCCAAGAGCTCCTTTTCCCTGAAAACGGACGCCACGCCCGCGGAGCAGATGATGACAGCCATCGGCCAGGGGGAGACGCTTGTTTCGCCCCTTCATATGGCTCTGATTGCCAGCGCCATTGCCAATGACGGTGTGCTGATGAAGCCTTATCTTCTGGAGGAGGTGCGGAGCGCGAAGGGCGCGACGGTGAAAACCTTCGATACGGAGGAGTACGGCTCCCTGATGACGGCGGACGAGGCCGCTGCACTGACCGAATATATGAAGGCCGTAGTGGAGAGCGGAACAGGAAGCAAGCTGAAGGATCTGGGCTTTGAGACCGCAGGTAAAACGGGAACAGCCGAGTACACCAGCGATAAGAGTAAGAGTCACGCCTGGTTTGTAGGCTTTTCTGATACCGGGGACCAGGATATCGCGGTCTGCGTGCTGGTGGAGGAGCGCGGCAGCGGCAGCGAGTACGCAGTGCCCATTGCACGGCAGATTTTTCAGGAATGGTACGGGAATAAGGCTCTGAAGGATCTGATGAACGGAACCGAGTAGAAGGTGATAACAAACGCTTGTCAAATCTCCCAAAAAGCGCTATACTATACCTAGTTTTTGAACACACCAGGACAGGAGGTTTTGCAATGATTGAAGCAACCAGTTGTGGCGGTGTGGTAATATTTCGAGGTAAGATCCTGCTTTTGTACAAGAATTACAAGAACCGTTACGAGGGCTGGGTATTGCCGAAGGGGACTGTAGAGCCGGGAGAAGAGTACAAGGAGACGGCGTTAAGAGAAGTGCGCGAGGAAACGGGCGTAGATGCTGCGATTATCAAGTATATTGGCAAGAGCCAGTATTCTTTCACGGTGCCGGAGGACACCGTAGAGAAGGACGTTCACTGGTATCTGATGATGGCGGACAATTATTACAGTAAACCACAGCGCGAGGAGTATTTTGTGGATTCGGGATATTATAAGTATCACGAGGCCTACCATCTGCTGAAGTTTTCCAATGAGAAGCAGATTCTGGAGCGGGCCTACAATGAGTATCTGGATCTGAAAAAGAGTAATCTCTGGGGCAATAAAAAGTATTTTTAGAAGAAACGAGAGGAAAGAGGGTGTCGCGGATAGGTTTCGATACCCTCATTTTTCGAATTTAGGACAATAGCGTAAGCGCAGAGCGGACAGACTGTTGTCTGGAGAGGATTTCGGAATGCAGTGGGCGGAAAATCTTTATCTGACTGACAAAACGGCGAAAAAAAAGGATAAGATTATAAGAAAAGCCAACCGTGGTATGGGTATGGTCAGCATCTATCTGATTACCCTGGCTTCCAATCCGGAGAATCTTTTTGATATTTTTCACGCGGCCCATCTGAAGCAGCCGGCCTTTTATAAGCAGGATCTTTTTGTGGTGGGTATCGCGGCGGGGTACGAGGAGGCCCTGGAGCTGGTACAGCGGATGGTAGAGGACATCTACCGGAAGACCGGCGGCTTCGCCGTGCGGGAGTATTTTGGCAGGACGGAGAAATGACAGTATGCTGCATATAATCTGGATTATCTTGAAAATCATACTGCTCATACTTGCAGTGGTGCTGGGACTGGCTTTGCTGATTCTGGCATTGCTTCTTTTGGTGCCGGTTCGGTACGAGGCCCATCTGAAAAAGAAAGAGGAATTTTTCGTGGAAGCGAAGGTACACTGGCTGCTTCAGCTGGTACGGGTACCGGTGAGCTTTCGGGACGGTGAGCTGTCGGCGAAGTTGAAGGTACTTATTTTTACCGTGAAGGATTTTCTGGCGGATGAAGAAGAGATAGAGGATGGGATGAAAGAAGTTTTCGCGGACGCAGAGGAGGACGCGGGAAAGTCGGCAGAACAGGAGATCCACATAGAGCCCGTAGATGAGGAAACAGAAGAACTGGATCCGGAGCCTGCCCGTAAGCAGCAGAAGACTGGAATTTTCAGGAAAATTACCACTTTTCTGAGAATGCTTGTGGGCTTCCTGAAGGCTGTCTGGCGCTGTTTAAGCTCTATTCCGAAAAAATTAAAAAATCTTAAATATACATTGCACCGGTTCTATGTTAAAATAAAACGAATGAAGCGCTTTGCCACGGACGACCGCACAAAGGCGGCACTCAGTCTTGCCTGGAGCCAACTGAAAGGTTTTCTGGTGAAACTGCTTCCGAACAAAGTATGGGGCGACCTGCGTTTCGGAACGGACGACCCGGCGCTGACCGGAGAAATTCTGGGCGGCATCAGTATATTTTATCCTCTTTTCATGGATAATGTGAAGGTAGTCCCTGATTTTCAGGAGACTGTGCTGGAGGGTGAGCTGCATCTGAAGGGCCGCATCCGGCTGCTGACCGTCGCGCAGATTGCCTGGAGGCTGTACCGGGACAAAAATGTCCGCTTTGTATATCGAATGGTGACCTGACGGACCGATATGACAAAGCATCCTGAATTACGCTGCACCTTTTTACACATAACAGGCGTAAGTGGTTTGGGCAGTGCGAAATCGCGATAAAAATTTGTAATCATAGAAGATATAATAAGGAGGCTTTCTTATGAACAATACATTTGATACCACCGTAGAGTCCCTGTTCAAGGGCATGGACAGCTTTATCACTACAAAAACCGTAGTCGGCGATGCAGTGACCATCGGCGACACCATCATTCTGCCGCTGGTAGACGTATCCTTCGGTGTGGGAGCCGGAGCCTTCGCGGGCGACAAGAAGCAGAACGCAGGCGGCGGTATGGGAGCGAAGATTTCCCCCAGCGCCATCCTGGTTATCTCGAATGGCGTCACCAAGCTGGTCAATGTAAAGAATCAGGATACCGTAACGAAGATTCTCGACATGGTTCCGGATTTCGTGAACAAGTTCGCGTCAGGCGGCACAAAGAATGAGAGTCCGGTGGCAGACGCCATCCAGGACGCAGTAGACGTAATCGAAAAGGACGAGCCGGAGGCAGATCCAAAGGCAGAGTAATCGGCTGCCAGGATACACATTTCGAAAAAAAGGACATAGAATAGAATAAGAAATAATATGCCGGGAGCCGTTATGAAACAGCTGCTTGGTTTTGTGATGTTCTGGATAGGCGTCGGAATCCTCACCACCTTTTTTATGCCGGTCAACGGCTGGTTTGTGCGGGCGCTGGCGGCCTTTTCCCTGATGATTGTCGGGTATAATCTGTTCTCGTCCGGAGGAAAATGCGGAAGATAAAAGATTATTGTTCACATGCACTGTCCCGCGAAGCGTGTTACTGAGAACAGAGTGAACAATAACGATAAAGGGAGATAGAAAATGTCTGTAACTACATTGAAGCGGATAGCGCTTGTGACCATGGTGCTGGGGTATATCGGATCGCTGATTCCGGGTATGCCGGTGTTCCTGCAGTGGATCGGAAAGCTGTCCGCACCGCTGTTCTTTTACTGTATGGCCTGGAGCCTTACGAAAACCAGTGATAAGAAAGCGTATTTCCGGCGGCTCTACA
>CAKROP010000086.1 GCA_934373375.1 uncultured Anaerosacchariphilus sp. | reverse complement strand
CCATGGCCAGGCCTAAGCCCTTTCGCTGTCCGATGGTGTAGTGGATGATACCCTTATGGCGGCCCAGTACCGTACCGTCTGCGGTGACAAAATTGCCCTCTTTCGAGGGTTCTCCGGTGGTCCGCTCAATGAAACCGGCATAGTCCTGATCCGGCACAAAGCAGATCTCCTGGCTGTCCGGTTTCTTCGCTACCCGGAAGCCCAGCTTTTCCGCAATTTCCCGGATCTGATCCTTCGAGTAAGCACCCACCGGCATCAAGGTATGGGATAACTGCTCCTGAGTCAGGTTATACAGGGCGTAAGTCTGATCCTTCGCCGCGGTCACTGAATTACGGATGGCGTAGCGGCCATTTGGCAGTTGCTCCACCCGGGCGTAATGGCCTGTGGCGATGTAGTCCGCGCCGATGTCCAGGCTGCGCTTTAAGAGCGCCTCCCATTTCACATAACGGTTGCAGGCAATGCAGGGGTTCGGCGTCCGGCCTGCCAGGTATTCCGCCACAAAATAATCCATGACTGCCTCTTTGAAATCCGTCTTAAAATTCATGACATAATAGGGAATGTCAAGCTGGGCCGCCACTCTTCTTGCGTCATCCACCGCAGACAGGCCGCAGCAGCCGCCGTTTTCCTCCTGGGTAAACTCATCCTCATCCTGCCAGATCTGCATGGTGGCACCGATGACCTCGTAGCCCTGTTCCTTTAAGAGATAGGCCGCCACAGAGGAATCCACGCCGCCGGACATTCCTACTACTACTTTTTTCTTAGCCATATTTATTCTATTTCCTTCTGTTTTTTCTTTGCTGCCCTGGGAAAAGGGAGCTTCCAGCATCTGAATTTCCCTTTGCGGCAAAACTCTGTATACAAAAATGTGCGCTGCACAGGAAGGACACTACATTCTTCCCACGCAACACACATTTTCTATGCTAAGGCAGGACTGGTTTTAGTAGTCCTCGCCCTCTTCTTCCTCGCCCTCATGGATATCAGACTTCGGCTTTTTCAGACCCTCGATCTTGATACCGTGCTTCTCTGCGTAATCCCAGAGTGCCGCGTGAATGGCCTCCTCAGCCAGCAGGGAGCAGTGAACCTTGACAGGCGGAAGTCCGTCCAGGGCTTCCATAACAGCCTTGTTGGTAACTTCCAGTGCTTCCTGGATGGTTTTACCCTTTACCAGCTCGGTCGCCATGCTGCTGGTGGCAACGGCTGCGCCGCAGCCGAAGGTCTTGAACTTACAGTCCTGGATGACGCCGTTGTCGTCGATGTCCAGGTACATACGCATGATGTCGCCGCACTTTGCGTTGCCGACGGTACCGACGCCGCTGGCGTTCTCTATCTCTCCTACATTACGGGGATGCTGAAAATGATCCATTACTTTTTCGCTGTACATAATCGATTTCTCCTCTATTTCTATAAATTATTTATTTTTCTTAACGAAGTCCTCATAGAGCGGTGACATGCTACGTAACCGGTCGATGATTCTCTTCAGATTCTCCACTACGAAGTCCAAATCCTCTTTCGTAATCTCCTCGTTCAGAGTCAGTCTCAAGGAACCATGGGCAATCTCGTGGGGCAGGCCGATGGCCATCAGTACATGGGACGGATCCAGGGAACCGGAGGTGCAGGCGGAACCTGAGGAACCGCAGATGCCTTCCATGTCGAGCATGATAAGCAGGGACTCACCCTCTATGAACTGAAAACTAAAGTTCGCGTTGTTCGGAAGACGGGTGGTCCGGTGTCCATTCAGTCTGGTGTAGGGAATCTCCTTCAGGACGCGATCAATCAGGTAATCACGAAGCTCAATCTCTTTGTCTGTACGCTCCTTCATGGTCGCCATGGCGCGCTCAACCGCCTTGCCCAGTCCTACGATACCCGGCACGTTCTCCGTACCTGCGCGGCGCTTACGCTCCTGAGCTCCGCCGTGAACAAAGGAACGAATCTTAACGCCCTTACGGATGTACAGGAAGCCGATGCCCTTGGGGCCGTTCAGCTTGTGGCCGCTGGCGCTGAGCATGTCGATATGGTACTCGTCTACATTGATCGGCACCTGACCGAAGGCCTGTACGGCGTCTGTGTGGAACAGAATGCCGTGCTCATGGGCAATCTCGCCAATCTCTTTGATGGGCTGAATGGTTCCGATCTCGTTATTTGCAAACATCACGGAAATCAGGATGGTCTCCGGACGGATGGCTTTCTTCAGCTCGTCAATCTTCACGACGCCATTTTCATCTACGGGCAGATAAGTAATCTCATAGCCGTGCTTCTCCAGCCACTCACAGGTGTGCAGGATCGCATGATGCTCGATCTTTGTGGTAATAATGTGTTTTCCTTTGCTCTTATATGCCTCTGCAGTCGCTTTCAGCGCCCAGTTGTCGGACTCGCTTCCGCCTGCAGTGAAATAAATCTCCTCAGTCTGCGCGCCCAGCGCATTCGCGATGGTCTCTCTTGCTTCTGTGATGGCCTTTTTGCTCTCGCCGCCAAGGCTGTATACGGTAGAGGGGTTGCCGTAATGCTCTGTGAAATAGGGCAGCATGGCCTCTACAACTTCCGGCGCTGTCTTTGTGGTCGCCGCGTTATCCAGATAAATTAACTTCTTCATGGTGATATCTCCTTCTTTTTTAGATGCAACAGGACGTATTTTCCTTGGTCCCGGCTTCATCCTTCATGCTCCTGCTTTCTTCGACCAGCTGATCCAGCTTAATCTCATCTACGGTTCGGTTAATGCTGTCGTTAATCTTCTGCCAGACATACTTGGTCACGCAGAATTCAGAACCGCCGCAGCTGCTTTCCTCCTCCAGTCCCGGGCAGTTCACCGCGTCCAGGCTTCCCTCCAGGGCCCGCAGGATATCTCCCACGGAAATCTCGGACGCCGGAAGCGCCAGCTTGTAGCCGCCGCCCGCTCCCCGGACGCTGGTTACCAGTCCGGCCTTGCGGAGCTTCGCGATCAGCTGCTCCAGATAGCTTTCCGATATATTCTGTCTGGCGGAAATACTGGCGATGGAAACCGTCTCATTTTCGCTGTACAGGGCCAAATCAATCAACGCGCGAAGTCCATATCTTCCCTTTGTAGACAATTTCATATTGTCACCTCGCACTCAAAGGTTATTGAATTCCGAGTACTTTTGTCGGATTTCGTATTGATAATAACACTCAGGTAAGGTTCTGTCAAGCAGGTTTTTGCCATATATTACTTATAATTTTTGATTTAGGGAAATCTATGAAAAAACAGCTTCATCCGCTGGTCGGCGGCACGCTGCTTCTGACTGCGGCAGGCCTTATGACCCGCCTCATTGGCTTTTTCTATAAAATATTCTTAAGCCGCGCCATCGGTGCCGAGGGCATCGGCATCTACCAGATGATTTTTCCCATTTACGGGGTCTGTTATGCGCTGACCACCTCCGGGGCCGAGATCGCCGTTTCCCGCTTCGTCTCCCGGGAAAACGGAACCGGACGTCCGCAGAGCGCAAGACAGGTTCTGCGCGTGGGGCTTCTCCTGGCTCTGGGGCTTGCCATCCCCACCGCTTTCCTCCTGTATGAAAATGCTGCTTTTCTGGCACAACACCTTCTCCGGGAAACGCGCACCGGAAAGCTTCTGCGCATTATGGCGTTCACCATTCCCTTCGGTGCCTGCCATTCCTGCATTTGCGGCTATTATTACGGGTTAAAGAAGCCCGCGGTTCCGGCGGCTGCCCAGCTTTTCGAGCAGCTGTCCCGCGTGGGGGCTGTCTTTCTCATTTACCGGGTGGCCTGTGAACAGGGCGCAGGTTTGTCTCCGCTAACCGCTGTCGTCGGGCTGGTCATCGGGGAGTTCGCGTCCATGCTGTTCTGTGTCTTCTGCGTCTCCGGGCAATCTGCCCCTCCCGGAAAATCTGCGGGCAGCCCCGGCGCGCCCTCCCTTTTTTCCCTGACACGGCAGATGCTGGCCATGGCGCTTCCGGTCACCGGCAACCGACTCTGCATGAATCTGCTGGCCAGCGCCGAATCCATTCTGCTGCCCCTTTGTCTCCGGCAATACGGCCTGTCCACGAAGCAGGCGCTCAGCGTCTATGGAACCCTGTCCGGCATGGCTCTGTCCTTTATCCTGTTTCCAAGCGTGCTGACAGGCGCTCTGTCAGTCATGCTGCTGCCCTCCGTATCCGAATCCCAGGCCGCCGGGGACGACGCAAGCCTTTCCCGCACGGTCCGGAAAACCGTGTCCTTCTGCCTGCCGCTGGGAATCAGTTTTACCGTCCTCTTTCTGCTCTTCGGACGCTTTCTCGGGAACTTTTTCTTCCGAAGCACCCTGGCCGGAGATTTTATCCTTACCCTGGCCTGGATCTGTCCGTTTCTGTATCTGAACCATACCTTGCACAGTATCTTAAACGGCCTTGGCCGCACCGGAACCGGCTTTTTCAATAATCTGACGGGTATTCTGATTCGCATCTTTTTCGTACTGTGCTTTGTGCCGCGCTTCGGAATTGAGGGATATTTGTGGGGACTGCTGGCAGGACAGCTGGTCGTATGCGGGATGAATCTGGCTTCTTTACAGGAATTCCTACATAATTAATGTAAAATCTGCGTGACTTTTGCGTCTTCTTGTATTATGATAGAAACAGTTCGGCGCGCAGCGGCCTGAAAAGACAGACATGGGCAAATTCATTTGACCATGGCTGTGTTTTCAGGACGATATGGGCGGAACGCCCATACAGCCACAGACAGGAGCTGCGAATGCAGCGGATAGCTCGCCCTGGCGAGCGGGTCTGCGGCCTGCGCTCCGAACGTCCGTCATCAATATACACAAACGAGGAGTTATGAAAAATGGCATTCGATTTCAAGCAAAAGCTGCCCACCCCCCAGGAAATCCGTGAAATGTATCCGGTTCCCGACCATGTGGCACAGATAAAAAAAGAAAGAGACGAAGAAATCCGTAAAATTTTCACCGGCGAATCTGACCGCTTTATCGCCATCATCGGACCCTGTTCCGCAGATAATGAAGAGGCTGTCTGCGACTATGTGCGCCGTCTGGTTCCGGTACAGGAGAAGATCAAGGACAAGGTCCTGATTATCCCCCGTATCTACACGAACAAGCCCCGTACCACCGGCGACGGTTACAAGGGCATCATGCATCAGCCGGACCCGGAGAAGAAGCCGGACCCGCTGGCAGGCATCGTCGCCCTGCGTCACATGCACATCCGCGCCATCGAGGAGACCGGCATGACCGCAGCTGATGAGATGCTGTACCCGGAAAATCTGCCCTATGTACAGGATTTCCTGTCCTACATCGCCATCGGAGCCCGCTCCGTGGAAAACCAGCAGCACCGTCTGGTATCCAGCGGCATCGACATTCCCGTGGGCATGAAGAACCCCACCAGCGGCGACTTTTCCGTTATGCTGAACTCCGTTCACGCGGCACAGAACGGCCACTCCTTCATTTACCATGGCTGGGACGTCCAGACCAACGGAAATGACCTGGCACACGTAGTCCTTCGCGGCGCTGTTAATGAGCGCAGTGTGTCCCTGCCCAACTATCACTATGAGAATCTGCGGAACCTGTGCAACCTCTACGCACAGCGGGATCTGAAGAACCCGGCCTGCATTGTAGACGCGAACCACAACAATTCCAACAAGCAGTTCAGGGAGCAGATCCGTATCGTCAAAGAGGTGTTGCACAGCCGTTCCTGCGCCGACGACATCCGCAAGCTGGTCAAGGGCGTGATGATCGAGAGCTATATCGAGGAAGGCAATCAGGGCATTCACGACCATGTCTATGGCAAGTCCATTACCGACGCCTGCCTGGGCTGGGAAGATTCCGAGCGGCTGCTGTATGAGATCGCGGAGCGCTGCTAACCATTTGAATGTAAAAGAAAGGGTTATGATTTTCACCATAGCCCTTTCTTTTTTCTTATTTAGATTTTCTTATTCAAATCTTTCTTATTCAATTTTTTCTTATCCGGATACTTTCTCAGCCCTCCCTCACCTGATAAATCGAGGTCAGTATCGCATGATACTTATTATCCGGCGTATCGGTTCTGCTTGTCATCACCACCGGTACCCGGGTTCCGATCAGGAGCCCTGCGGAGGGAATTCCCTTTGCGAAATGCACCAGCGCCTTTGTAAGAATATTACCGGAGCAAAGATCCGGGACCAGAAGGATATCTGCCTTTCCCGCCACCTTACTTACGATTCCCTTGTGTCTTGCGGCCTCTTCGGAGAGGGCGTTGTCCATGGCCAGTGGGCCATCCACGATGCAGTTCTTTATCTGTCCTCTTTCCGCCGCCTTTGACAGCATGGCTGCGTCCACCGTGGACTGCATCTTCGGATTCACCCCTTCGATGGGGCAGACCACTGCCGCCTTTGGGATTTCGACTCCCAAAGTCCGGGAAAGTCCCACCGCGTTCTTCAGAATCTTCATCTTCTCCCCATAATCCGGCGCAATGTTCACTGCGCAGTCTGTAATGATCAGGAAACGGCTTTCAAATTCCAGCAGCGTGGCCTGGCTTAAAAGTCCGCCGTCCGGTATAAAGCCGTAACGCTCCTTATCCAGAATTGCCCGCATAAAGCTGGCCGTCTGCATCAGTCCCTTCATGGGAATATCCGCTTCCCCGTTCTTCACCAACTCGCATGCCATATGGGCGCAGGCGCTCTCGCCTTCACACTCCACAAACCGGTATCCTTCCTCCGGCTCCTGAAGTTTCCGCATCAGCTCCCTGGTTTCTTCCCCATGGCCAATCAGAATGATATCCGCGATTCCTTTTCGCTTCGCATGAACCACCGCCTGGAGCGCATCCGGATCCTGGGATCCCGCAAGCGCTATCACCTTTTTCTTCTTTCGGCTTAAAACAGCCTCTTCCATTTGTGAAAATGATAAAATCATACGGACTCCTTTACAATTCTTTCGCGGCCTTTTCTCCCTGTAACACTGCCAGCGTATTCAGCGCAAGGGACTGCATCTCATATTCACCAGGATAAACCGCCACAGGCGCGATAAAACCGACTCTTTTCCGGATCGCGTTTACGATTTTTTCCGAGTGGGCGATTCCTCCCGTCAGAACGATGGCCCGCACGTGTCCTTCCAGCACAGCTGCATAGGCTCCCACTGCTTTTGCAATCTGATAGCACATGGCCTCCAGCGCTTCCTCGCAGTTCTGTTCGCCCGCTTCCGCCCTCTCGGACACTTTTTTCACATCGCTGTCGCCCACATAGGCCACCAGTCCCGAACCGCCGTTGATGTATTTCATCATTTCCGCTTCTGTGAAACGTCCGGAATAGCAAAGCTTAATCAGATCACCCACCGGCACGTCTCCGCAGCGGTTGGTGGAAAAGGGGCCGTCTCCGGTCAACGCGTTATTGGCATCCACAAGCTTTCCCTTTTTATGTGCCGCCACACTGATTCCGCCTCCCATATGTACCACCACCAGATTCATTTCTTCATACTTCTCGCCCACATCCTCCGCGTACTGCTGACCGGCGGCACGCTGATTCAATACATGGAAACTGCTTTTTCTCTGAATTTCCGGAATACCGCTGTACCTTGCCAGGGGTTCAAATTCATCGGTCACAGGAGGATCCACCGTAAAGGCCTGCGGTCCCTGCTTTGAAAATTCCATTGCCAGCTGCAGACCCAGATCCGTCGCATGATTTCCGTACTGTTCACTTTTTGACTGTTCCAGCATTTTTTCTGTGATACGATAGGTTCCTCCCACAATGGGAACCGTATGGC
>CAKROP010000085.1 GCA_934373375.1 uncultured Anaerosacchariphilus sp. | reverse complement strand
GATGACGCCGAAGGACCGGGCACGTTATGTGGAAATCCTGATTTTGCGCGGCATGTACGGGGAAGCATGGGATACGCTCCGCGCCTACGATTATTCCATGGTGCGGGTAAAGCTCTTGCTGAAGCTGGCGGTCTGGAAAATGCGGGAGCTGGAATATGAGGAGGACGCCTTCCTTTTGAAGCTCTGTCTGCATATCTTCCGGGAACACAAATACAACGAAGGAATCCTGGAATATCTTTCCGGTTACTATTATGGCTCTGTGGCCATCATGGAGGAAGTCTGGAATGAGGCGCATGAGTTTGAACTGGATGTCTTTGATCTGGAAGAACGTATTCTCGGTCAGATGCTGTTTACCGGTCAGGTGAAAGAAGAGGCTTATGGAATCTTTGAGGATTACCGGGCGCTGGGCGGCGACGGTCTGGTGGCGCGGGCTTATCTCACATGGATGAGCTGGCAGGATTTTGTACGGGATGAGAAAGTGCCGGAGGGAATTTATGGGCAGCTTGCGCAGGCCATTGCCTGGGAAGCCGGTCTGGCGCCGGTCTGTGAACTGGCGTACCTGCGATATCTGTCCGGCAGGAGGAAGCTGACAGAGAGCGAGGAGATACAGGCCGAGCGGATGACGAAGCTCTGTATTCAGAAGAAAATGCGGTTTTCTTTCATGAAACCACTTTTGGCCCGGCTTGGGCGCTCGGAGCTTCTGGAGGATAAGACCTTCGTGGAATACCGGGCTAATCCGGAGCATAAGGTGATTCTGCATTACGTTATCGAGTCGTCCCGGATGAAAAACTGCAATTACGTGGCAGAGCGGCTGTATCCGGTGGAGCCGGGAATTTTTGTGAAGGAATTTACCCTGTTCTACGATGACCGGCTTACCTGGTTTGTGACGGAGGAGGACGAAGAGGGCGAGCACGCTACGCCGGATCACAGCTTCGTGGAAGGCGGTGAAGAGCCGCTTGTGACCGGCACTAAATATGCTTCCATTTACGAAATGGCCCGTGCCCTGTCCGAGCACGACATGCCGGAGCTTCGGCGGCAGTATGGGACCTACGGGAAAAAGAAATTTCTGGTGGAAACCATGTTTTCGTTAAAATAGACTGACATTTGTTCGGACAAGGAGGTAGCAGACAGTGGGAACCTTTGTAATAGGGTTTGATCTGGGAAAAGAGTATTCGCAGATCTGCTGCTGGAATGAAAAATCAAAAGAACCCGTCTCGGTGGCAGTGGAGCCCGGAACGGAGAAATACAGAATCCCCACAGAAACCACAGAGGCTTTTCTGAAAAAGGCCATGCGGCTTCTGAAGCCCTACGGTAAGATTCACGAGGCGGCTGCCGTGGTATTCTGCGTGGAAGAGGCGGATGAGCAGACAGCGGCGGAGCTTCGGCGGGCGGCCATGCAGATGATTGGCATCCCGGAGAGCCGGATTTTCGTTCAGTCCCGTGAGGAGAGCTTCTGCGCTTATGTGCTGCATCAGCCCCGGGAAATCTGGCGGCATCAGTCCGTTCTCTTTACCTGCGAGGGAGGAAAACTTGGGAGCGCTGTGCTCAATGTGAACGGCAGGACGATTCCGGCCATGGCCCGGGCGGAAAAAGAGGAAAAATGGCAGACCGGCTTCGGGGATTATACCAATGGGGAGAAGGATCTGGCGCTGTCCGGCATTGCCCGGGATATTTTCGGAGGCCGTCCGGTGTCTTCTGTTTTTCTGGTGGGAGAGGGCTTCGATGGAAAATGGTATGAAGAAAGCCTGAAGATTCTCTGCAGTGCCGGGAAACGCGTCTTCGCGGGCAATAACTTATTTGCCAAGGGAGCCTGTTACCGGGCCATGGAAGAACTGAAGAACCCGGAGGAGCGTAGCTACGTGTTCCTGGGTGAAGATAAAATTCCCTACAATGTGGGCATCCGCACACCGGGAACGGGAAAAGACAGCCTCTATACCCTGCTGAACGCGGGAACCAGCTGGTATGAGGCCAAGGCGCAGTGCGAGGCCCTGCTTCTGGATGAACCGGTGCTGGAATTTATCTTAAAGCCCATGCAGGGAAATATGACGCTGAAAGAAAGCCTGGAGCTTACCGGCATTCCGGAACGGCCTTCCAGAACCACCAGGCTTCGGATTTCTGTGGAATTCGAGGGCGTGGAAAAGCTTCGGATAGAGGTGCGGGATCTGGGCTTTGGCGAGCTGTTTCCCTCTTCCGATCTGGTCTGGAACGAAACGGTTGATTTGAGTCAGGAAGGAGGCGCGCGGGTATGGGAGCAGTGATGATTTGCCGGGATGAACCGGTAAAGACGCCCTATTACATAGAGAGCATGGGCATCCGCCTGTATTCCATGGAGGAGCTGGCGTTTTTCCTGTACGAAAATGTCTATCTGGCCGATCGTCAGATGCTGGGGAAACGCCTCTGGGAATGGCTTCGGACGGAAGCCCACAATCCGGATTTGGCGGAGAAGCTGAAAAAGGGAGCCGAGGCTGGAAGCAGCATCCAGAATATGGTTCTGACCATCCTTCGGAGCGTTGACTATTATACCCGGGAGGAGCTGACGGAGCTTTCTTCCAGGATGAAGGTGCTGAACACTTACCAGGAGCAGGAACGGCTGAAGCTCCGGGCCGACGAATATTTCATCAACGGTAATTATCTGGCGTCCATTTACGAATATGAAAAGATTCTGGACATCCGGCAGAGCGATCGGCTGGGTGTGGAGTTTTATGCCCATGTCTGGAACAATCTGGGCGTCTGCTACAGCCGTTTGTTTCAGTTTGGAAGGGCTGCACGGGCATTTCGCACATCCTGGCAGTACCAGAAGGATCCGGAGGTCCTGAAGGAGTATGTCTTTGCCATGCGGCTGGGATTGTCCGACGAAGATTTTGAACAGGCCATGGAGCTTCAGAATATTCATGGAGAACAGCTCTCAGAATATATGGAGGACTATGATCGGCTTCTGTCCGAGGCAGAGGAGCATCTGGAACAGCCGGAACATCTGGCGGAGAAAATCTATGAGCTGGAGCGGGAATATGAAAAAAATACCCGCTATGCGTAAAGTTCGGGTTGACAGACCAGAAACCAGATGTTAAAATGCAATGGTACCGTCACTTTATCGTTGTACAGTGATTGAATGGTAGAGAATGAAAGAAATCGGTAACGAATCAGCCGCAGAGTCGGCAGTGGGAGGACAGATTATGAAAAAGAAAGTATTAAGCGTATTTTTATGTGGAGTAATGGCAGCTTCCATGCTGGCAGGCTGCGGATCTTCCGGTAAAGAAGAAGTAGTAACCAATACCGACGCCCAGGACGCGGCTGAGGACAGCGAGGATGACGCGGCAGAGGCTGATACAGCTTCCGCAGACAGCGACATGGCCTATGTGGTAGACAAGGGGACTCTGGTAGTCGGCATCACCGATTTCGAGCCCATGGATTATAAAGATGAGAATGGCGACTGGGTCGGCTTTGACGCAGATATGGCAAAGGCCTTCGCGGAGAGCCTGGGCGTAGACGTGGAGTTCGTAGAGATTGACTGGGATAATAAGGTTCTGGAGCTGGACGGCAAGAGCATCGACTGCGTATGGAACGGCATGACCCTGACTGACGAGGTCACAAGCTCCATGGAGTGCACCGGCGCATATCTGAATAACGCGCAGGTAGTCGTAGTACCGAAGGATGCAGCGGATAAGTATCAGGATACCGACAGCCTGAAGGATTTAAGCTTCGCGGTAGAGGCTGGCAGTGCCGGAGAGGCAGAGGTCAGCGCCCTTGGACTTAACTACACACCGGTGAAGGCACAGTCCGACGCCCTGCTCGAAGTGGCATCCGGCACATCCGACGCGGCAGTTATCGACTCTCTGATGGCAGCGGCCATGATTGGTGAGGGAACCAGCTATGCGGATCTGACTTATACCGTAGCCCTGAACAGTGAGAAATACGGCGTTGGCTTCCGTAAGGGTTCTGACCTGGCAGCCGTTCTGGACGAGTTCTTCGCAAACGCTACAGCAGATGGAAGCATGAAGGCATGCGCAGAGAAGTACGGCGTACAGGCTGCTCTGGTACAGGAGTAATAAAATAAAAGCAAAAGAGAAGTAAAATGGAACGAATCATAGAACAGATGCCGATTGTTCTGGGAGCATTGAACAGCGGCTTTCTGCAGACACTGAGATTATTTTTCATCACATTGATAGGAGCGGTACCCTTAGGACTGGTGATAGCCTTCGGGTCCATGTCCAAATTCCGCCCCTTGAGTATGTTATCCAAATTCATCGTCTGGATCATACGCGGTACGCCGCTTATGATCCAGCTTTTAATCATCTTTTATTTCCCGGGACTGGTATTGCATAAGCAGATCTGGGGCGGTGGAGAGACCGGTCGGTTCCTGGCCGCGTCCCTGTCCTTCATCCTTAATTATGCCTGCTATTTTTCCGAAATCTATCGCGGCGGCATTCAGAGTGTTCCTGCCGGGCAGGAAGAAGCCGGTCTGGTGCTTGGTATGACCAAGACCCAGATTTTCTTCAAGGTTAAGCTGATGCAGATGATCAAGCGCATCGTACCGCCCATGTCCAATGAAATCATCACCCTGGTAAAGGATACTTCCCTGGCGCGTATCATCGCCCTGCAGGAGATCATCTGGGCCGGACAGGCTTTCATGAAGGGATCCCAGGGAATCGCGGGTGAGATCTGGCCGCTGTTCTTCACAGCCGTCTACTATCTGATATTCAACGGTGTTCTGACGGTCCTTCTGGAGCGTCTGGAGCGGAAACTGGACTATTTCAGATAACAGGAAATTCCGATGGAATTCCCTGTTACCTGAAAATATTATCGCACTGCGGCGGAGAATCCTGCGAAGCAGGATTCTTTTCAGATAAGGAGGACGTAAGAATGGCAATACTGGAAGTAGAACATGTAAGCAAAACCTTTGACAAAACAGAGGTTTTAAAAGATATCAGCTTTACCCTGGAAAAAGGCGATGTGGTATCCATCATCGGATCCTCCGGAAGCGGTAAGACCACATTTCTCCGCTGCCTGAACTTCCTGGAGCACCCGGACACAGGCGTCATCCGTGTAAACGGCGAGACCCTGTTCGACGCCGCAGATCCACAGACCCGTCAGGAATCTGAGATCCGTAAAAAGAGACTGCATTTCGGACTGGTCTTCCAGTCTTTCAATCTGTTCCCGCAGTACACGGCCCTGGGTAACGTTATGTTGGCCAAAGAGCTGCTGGCCAAGGAACAGCCGGACTACAAAGCCCGTAAAAAAGAAATTCACGCAGAGATCGAGGCCGAGGCCAAAAATCTCCTGACCCAGATGGGACTGGCGGACCGAATGAACAACTATCCCCACCAGCTCTCCGGCGGTCAGTGCCAGCGCGTAGCCATCGCCCGCGCCCTGGCCCTGAAGCCTGACATCCTCTGCTTTGACGAACCGACGTCAGCTCTCGACCCGGAGCTTACCGGCGAGGTCCTGAGAGTCATCAAAGAACTGGCGGATCAGAAAACCACGATGATTATCGTTACCCATGAAATGGCCTTCGCCCGCGACGTGGCCAGCCAGGTCATCTTCATGGACGACGGTCGCATCCTGGAAAAAGGCACGCCCGAAGAGGTCTTTGAGCATACCCGCGAAGAGCGTACGCGACAGTTCCTGTCCCGCTTCACGCAGGGGTAAAATAAAAACATCTCTGACCAAAGCGTTTTTGTCAAAACGTGAGGGCGGGGGAGAAAAAATTTCTCCCCCGCCCGTATTTTTACCACAAAACCCAGTTGAAAATCCGAACAATTCATATTAGAATAAAACAGATTGCAATTAAGAGAGGAGGACGTCCATCGTGAAAAAGCCCCTGATTATCCTGACCGGTCCCACCGCCGTCGGAAAAACAAAGCTATCCATTGCCCTGGCGAAAGCCGTAAACGGCGAAATCATTTCCGCCGATTCTATGCAGGTTTACCGCCGCATGGATATCGGATCCGCCAAGATCCGCCCGGAGGAGATGCAGGGCGTCCCCCATCATCTGATCGATGTTCTGGAACCGGAGGAAGATTTTCATGTGGTTCTTTTCCAGAAACTGGCAAAAGCCGCTATGGAAGACATCTGGTCCCGGGGTCACATCCCCATCCTGACCGGTGGCACCGGTTTCTATATCCAGGCGCTGCTCTACGATATTGATTTTACCGAAAATGAGGGAAATGCGGAGCTTCGCGCGAACCTGGAGGCCCTGGCCGCAGAGGAAGGCCCGGAAGCCTTCCACGCCCGACTGGCCCAGGTGGATCCAAAAGCTGCGGAAGAAATCCATGCCAACAACGTAAAGCGGATTATCCGCGCCCTGGAATATTATGAAATGACCGGCGAGCGTATCTCTGAACATAATGAGGAGCAGCGGGAAAAGGAATCACCCTACAACTTCGCCTACTTCGTCCTGAATGACGATCGCGCGAGCCTTTACGGGCGCATCGACCGACGGGTAGACGAAATGATGAAGGACGGCCTGGTGAAAGAAGTGGAGAGCCTTAAAAACGAAGGCTGTAAGCGCGGCATGGTCTCCATGCAGGGGCTGGGGTACAAAGAAATCCTGGATTATCTTGACGGGGAAATACCACTGGAGGAGGCCGTGCGCGTCCTGAAACGGGATACCAGGCATTTTGCCAAGCGCCAGCTCACCTGGTTCCGGCGGGAACGGGATGTGATCTGGGTGGAAAAACCGGAATTCGCGTACGATGATAAGAAAATTCTTGCATTTATGCTGAAAATAATAAAAGAAAGAGGAATTATGAAATGACACAGACAGAAAACATGTACCGGGATCTGGGCATCAGCCCGGCGGTATACGCATTTGGACAGGAGATAGAAAAGGGCTTAAAAGATCGTTTTGACCGGATTGATGAGACTGCTGAATACAATCAGCTTAAGGTTGTGGGGGCCATGCAGAAAAACCGTGTGGAGGCGGCCTGCTTCGCAGCTACCAGCGGCTATGGCTATAACGATCTGGGAAGAGATAAGCTGGAGGAAGTCTACGCTGCCGCGTTTCACGCGGAGGCGGCTCTGGTGCGTCCGCAGATTGCCTGCGGTACGCACGCTCTGGCAGTAGCCCTGTCCGGAAACCTGCGTCCCGGCGACGAGCTCCTTTCTCCGGTGGGCAAGCCCTACGATACCCTGGAGGAGGTCATCGGTATCCGTCCGTCCAACGGTTCCCTGGCCGAATATGGCGTGACCTATCGTCAGGTGGATTTAAAGGAGGACGGAAGCTTCGATTATCCGGCCATTGAGGCAGCCTTAAATGAGCGTACAAAGCTGGTGACCATCCAGCGTTCCAAGGGCTATCAGACCCGTCCGACTCTTTCTGTACAGCGGATTGGCGAGTTGATTGCATTTATAAAAGAAAGAAAGCCGGATGTGATCTGCATGGTGGACAACTGCTATGGCGAGTTTGTAGAACGGATCGAGCCCACGGATGTAGGCGCGGATCTCTGCGTAGGGTCTCTCATCAAGAACCCGGGCGGCGGCCTGGCTCCCATCGGCGGTTATATCGTGGGAAAAGAACAGTATGTGGAAAACGCGGCATACCGTCTGACTTCTCCGGGCCTCGGCAGGGAGGTGGGCGCGTCCCTGGGCGTTATGACCAGTTTCTATCAGGGCTTTTTCCTGGCACCCACGGTTACGGCGGCAGCCTTAAAGGGCGCGATTTTCGCAGCCAATATCTATGAAAAACTGGGCTTTGCGGTAGTGCCGGACAGCATCGAGAGCCGTCATGATATTATTC
>CAKROP010000084.1 GCA_934373375.1 uncultured Anaerosacchariphilus sp. | reverse complement strand
CTTTTTCAGAAATTCAGCTCCTTCCGCGCCAAGCACCGTCATCTGAGTGCTGGCGTGAATATCCAGATCCGGGAAGTTCTCGCGGATATAGGAAAAAACTCCCATATCCTGGACAATGACTGCGTCCAGACCGCTCTCATAATAGGGCTTCAGATAAGCTCCAAGCTCCTCCATCTCCGAATCCTTCAGAAGCGTATTGACCGTCATATACAGATCGCAGCCGTGCAGATGAGCGAACTCGATAGCCTCGCACAGGCCCTTTTCGTCCGGATTCTCCGCATAGGCCCGGGCGCCAAACCTTGTGCCTCCGATATATACGGCGTCCGCTCCCGCGTTGACTGCGGCCCGCAGGCTCTCAAAGGAACCTGCCGGAGCCAGAAGTTCTGTCTGATGTCTCATGTTTCCTCCTCCACAAAAAAGGCGCCCAAAATCCGTCTGGCGCCCTCTCCATTTATCTCTGTGTATTGTTTCCACTATTCACAGAATTCACATTATTTCCAACATTATTCTGCTTTCCCGCATGCTGCTCACTCCTGCGGTTATTCTGTCCGGAGCCTGCCTTCTTCTCTTTTTTCAGGTTCTCGATCTCCAGCCGGGCCTCAATCAGATCGTGACGGACGCTGTACAGCTCCCGCTCCTTCTTCTCCAGCTCCGCGGTCAGCTTTTCCGCCTGGTTCTTGGCTTTGAAATAGTCGTCCGCCAGGTTCATGCTGAGCATCAGCTGCCGCTGATCGCTGCTCTGTTTCCGGTAGTTTTCCGTATTGTGGCACTCGGTCATTTTCTCGTTGATATAGACTGCTATCTGATGCAGATACTCCTGGCTTTCGTAGCCGCTGATCTTATAGACCCGGCCATCCACCACCACTTCCACTGCGTTTTTCATCGCCATCTCGTTCACGTCCTTTGGTTTTTTCGATACTCTATTATATCACACTACCGCCATCCGGCACAACACCCAGGTGATGATATCCCAACTCTGTGACCACGCGTCCCCGGGGTGTCCGGTTGATGAAGCCCTTCTTGATCAGATACGGTTCATAGACATCCTCTATGGTGCCGGAATCCTCGCCGATGGCCGCTGCCAGGGTGTCCAGGCCTACCGGGCCGCCCATGAATTTCTCAATCATGGTCATAAGAATCCGCCGGTCGATCTGGTCCAGACCATAGCGATCCACTTCCAGCAAATCCAGCGCGAAATCCGCAATCTCTTTCGTGATCTTCCCATCGTATTTGACCTGGGCGAAATCACGTACCCGTTTCAGAAGCCGGTTGGCCAGTCTCGGAGTTCCCCTGGAACGTCTGGCCAACTCCAGGGCTCCCTTCGGGTCGATCTCCACGCCCAGCACATCCGCCGAACGCTCCACAATGGTCTGCAGCTCCTCGTCTGTATAGAACTCCAGATGATGGACCACGCCAAAGCGATCCCGCAGGGGCGCTGTCAGAAGTCCCGCTCTGGTGGTCGCGCCAATCAATGTAAAATGCGGCAAATCCAACCGGATAGACCGGGCTGAAGCGCCCTTCCCAATGACGATATCAATGGCAAAATCCTCCATGGCCGGGTACAGAACCTCCTCCACCTGCCGGTTCAGCCGGTGAATCTCGTCCACGAAAAGCACATCACCCTCAGACAGATTGTTGAGGATGGCCGCGATTTCCCCGGGTTTTTCGATAGCCGGACCGGAAGTCACCTTCATATGAACGCCCATCTCATTGGCAATAATGCCGGCAAGAGTCGTCTTGCCCAGTCCCGGCGGTCCGTAAAACAGCACATGATCCAGAGATTCTCCCCGGGCTTTGGCCGCCTGAATATAGATCTTCAGATTTTCCTTAGCCTTCTCCTGGCCGATATATTCATCCAGCGTCTGAGGCCGCAGACTGTAGTCTGTGCGGATATCCTCCTCCATAGCCTCCGTTGTAATGATACGTTTTCCCATCTATCTGTCTCCTAGAAGCTGATATATTTTAACGCAGCTTTTAAAATATCTTCTACATTCATGCCGTCGGCTGCTTCCACCTTCCGCACAGCCTTCAGGGAATCGGAAGCGGAATAGCCAAGGGCTGTCAGAGCTTCCACGGCCTCGTTCCGGGCCTCACTCAGATCGGAAGCCGCTCCAGCTGCAGCCTTTGCCCGGCTATTCTCCAGACGCGCCTCAAAGGCCTCCTCAAGGCTTAATTTATCCTTCAGCTCCAGAATCAGCTTCTGGGCTGTCTTCAGGCCGATACCAGGCGCTTTTGCAATGGCCTTCGCGTCGTCCGCCAGCACCGCGAAGCGGAGATCATCTGCGGAAAGAGCGGAAAGCACTCCAAGGGCCGCCTTCGGGCCGATGCCATTGACGCTCAAAAGCTGCTGAAACAGCTTTCGATCCTCCCGGGTAAAAAAGCCAAAAAGCACGAATGCGTCCTCCCGCACCTGCAGGTAGGTATACAGGCGAAGCTCCTCGCCTGCCGCCGGTAAAAGATCCAGATCCCGTCCGGACATGAGAATCCGGTAGCCGATTCCACCGGTCTCCAGCACTGCCATACTCTCCTCTGGCTCAATATAAGCCAGTGTACCTCTGATATACGCAATCATGACTGTCTCCTGTTCTGTGTGACCTGTACCGGTTTTCTTCTTCCGAAGGGCTTCGGTACAGTCAGTTGTTCAATAAACGGCACGCACAGATTTGATACCAGTATCGCGTACACCATACCCTCTTCTATCCCGGCCAGCCGAAGCGCCGCCGTCATGACGCCAATCAGAACGCCGTACCAGATCTGGCCCTTTCTCGTAATCGGTGACGTCACACAGTCCGTCGCCACAAAGAAAGCTCCCAGAATCAGGCCGCCTCCCAGAAACTGGGTGGTAAAATAGAGCTGATCGAAGCCCTTTCCAGCGCCGAGAAACAATGTAATCAGGAAGGAGAGCCCAATCGCCGCCGGAATCCGCAGATGAATGATACCAAAGGCCAGCAGCAGCACCGCGCCAAGGAGCAGCATCGCTGACGATACCGTACCGATACTGCCGTTGGTATTGCCCCAGAGCATCGGATAGGGATCTACGGTCTGTCCGGACAAAAGCTGCCCCAGAAGCGTCTGGGAGCTAAAGCTTCCGAAGCTGTAATCCTTCATATATTTCGGAAAAGCCAGAAACAGCAGGCAATAGCCGGAAAGGGCCGGGTTCAGCCGGTTTTTTCCAAGGCCTCCGAAAGGCATCTTGATCACGCCGATAGCAAAAATCCCCCCTAAGGCGCCAAGCCACAGAGGCGCGTTTACCGGCAGCATCAGAGCCAGCAATCCTCCCGTCACCATGGCACTTCCGTCCGCCACAGTCAGCGGCTTATCCCGAAACGCTTCAATGGTGAATTCTGTAAGTGTACAGGTGACAACGCAAATCAGCAGATGCAGAAGTACCCGCGGTCCAAAATGAAGGACGCCGAAAATCTCCGCAGGCAAAAGCGCCAGAAGCATCATCCGCATCATACCTGCCGTCGTCATCGTTCCCTTCACATGAGGAAAGATCCATTTGTAAGTTTTTTCCATCGTCTCATTTCCTCCCTATCTTCTTCCCTGTGCCAGCAGCTTCCGACGCATGTCCTGAATGGATGGAGCCAGCTGTCTTCTGGCAGGGCATACAAAGCTGCAGCTTCCGCAGCCCAGACATTCCATACCGTTCATATCCCGGAACTCCTGCTCTTTTCCGGCCTCCGCCGCGTCCGCAAGCTTTGTGGGCAAAAGATAAATCGGGCAGGCCTCTGTACAGGCACCGCATCGGATGCAGATGCCCGGCTTATCCGTATAATCCTGACTCATGCACAGGAATCCGGTTACTGTCTTCGTCACCGGAACCTCCAGGTTCTTCATCTCCACACCGCGCATGGGACCGCCGCAGACAAACTTCTTCGGCTGCTTCGCGTAACCGCCCGCTGCCTCCGGAAGCTCCGAAAAACTGGTGCCGATCCGAACCAGAAAATTTTTCGGTTCCTTCAACGCTTTTCCGGTCACCGTCACTGCCCGCTTCGTCACCGGAAGGCCGAGAACCAGCGCCTCATAGATAGCGTGCAGCGTTTCCACATTCAGTACGATACAGCCCGCGTCCGCCGGAAGCTGGGACGCGTTGATCTCCGCGCCGGTACAGGCGTAGATCAGCATACGCTCCGCACCCTGGGGATACTTGGTTTCCAGTACCCGGATCTCCATCCGGGGTTCACTTCCGCTGGCCATCATGGCTGTAATGGCGTCCCGTTTATTATCCTCCATGGCAAAAATACCGGTAGCACGCTCAAAAAGACTCAAAACAATCCGAAGTCCCTCAACCAGACACTCCGGCGATTCCAGCATTCTACGGTAATCGCTGGTCATATAGGGCTCACATTCGGTACCGTTGATCAGGACATAACGGATTCTCTTAGGATTCCGCACCGCCAGCTTGATATGGGTCGGGAATCCGGCCCCTCCCATACCGACCACTCCGGCCTCCTGGATCCGGCGCAGGCGCTCCCCCACCTCCAGCTCCTGCCAGGGCTTTATCTCCGGAACCGGCATTTTTTCGTACAGACCGTCATTTTCGACTACCACAGACAAAATCTCTTTTCCGGATACGGTTTTCCGCGGCTCAATCGCTTTTACCGTACCGGACACCGACGCATGAACCGGCGCGGAGATATCGCCACTGGCCTTCGCAAGGAGCTGTCCCTCCAGTACCCGATCTCCCACAGCTACCACCGGTACTGCCGTGCCGCCGATATGCTGACGCAGGGGATAGATCAGATCTCCTTTCGGCAGATACTCCTCTAATGCTTTTTCTCTTGTAAACCGCTTTCTCTTGTGCGGAAACACTCCGCCCTTAAAGGTCACATGTGCCATGAATTTTTATCACTCCGGTATTTTTTATTTCAACTCGTTACTGTTCTCTGGAACCCTTGCCAACCTTCCGTACCGCACGCTCTTTCAGCGCCTGCGCCCGGGACTTCATGTTCGGGTAAGCGTTCATGGTACGTCTGGTAAATACGTTACCCATGCCCTTCAGACGCTCAAAGCGCTTCTGCGCAGCGCCAAACCGCTCGGCCAGCTCGGCCAGACGGCCTTCCTGACGGGCTTTAAATTCCTCAGGAGACTCACCCGCAAAGGCTACCATTGCATTGACCCGATCCTCAAGACGCTGTTTCAGCTCCGGTACATACTCAGGCAGACGGTAATGGGCCAGCCGTTCCTTGAGTTCCTCGGTACTCTCATAGAGCTTCGTATTCTGGATATATTCGTACAGCTCGTCCATAACCGCGTCCATATTCCGCAGCTTCTCGCCAATCTGCATGGCGTTCATGTAGGACATGCCGAAATCCACCGCGTATACCAGGGTCGCCACGCGCACCATCACTTCTCCGGTAGCCACGCTGTACAGGCTCACAATCCAGTCCACGAAAGGCTGAAATACATAAAAGAGAATCACAGAAAACACTCCCCAGCCCAGAGATGCACCCAAACAGATGCGCCCCTGAAAATTAAACCTATTCTTGCTGTAATCCCACCAGCTGGTATGGAACAGAGCCTCCATCAGAACCGCCGTAAAATATTCCAGAATTGTCGGCACAATCACGCCGCAGATATAGAGCAACAGAACATTTCCGGCGATGGGCTTCAGAATCAGATAGACGATGACAGCCCCGAAGCCATAGATGGTGCAGACCGGACCGGCCACAAAGCCTCGATTGACCAGTTTCTTCTCCTTTATGGATACGTAGGAGCTTTCCCAGAGCCATCCCAGGAAGCTATAGATATAAAACCAGTTGACGATATGGTAAATATCCACGCCTGCAATCTGTATATTCCACATACTGTCCTTTCTCCTTGTGTATTTCACAAAATTATGCCCAGACAAGGCGCGAGGACACGCACGCCAAAGTGCCTGTCCTCCCGTCTGTGTATATCCGTTTGTAATTCTTTTCTTACTCTTCCTCAGCTGCTACCGCGTCGATGTCCACATCTGCCACATCGCCGGCTGCCTCGCCGCTCTGAAGTGCCTTCATGCTCAGAGAAATCTTCTTATCCTCGCCATTGAAGTCTACAACCTTTGCCTCGATCTCCTGACCGATGCTCAGTACGTCAGACGGCTTCTCTACATGCTCTCTGGAAATCTGGGATACATGAAGCAGTGCGTCTACACCCGGCTCCAGCTCTACAAATGCGCCGAAATCTGTCATTCTTGCCACCTTACCGGTAACTACGTTGCCTACTGCATACTTGTCAGCAGCATACAGCCACGGATTCTGATCCTCAAATTTCAGGCTCAGGGCGATCTTGGTGTCACGGATATCCTTAATCAGGACATTCAGCTTCTCGCCAACCTTAAATACCTTCTTCGGGTTCTCTACGCGTCCCCAGGACATCTCAGAGATATGAAGCAGACCGTCTGCTCCGCCCAGATCTACGAATGCACCGAAATCGGTTACGTTCTTTACAACACCCTCTACCACATCGCCTACATGGATGCGCTCAAAGAGCTCTTTCTGCTTCTCAGCTTTCTCAGCAACGATCAGCTGCTTACGGTTACCGATGATGCGGCCACGGCGCGGATTGAACTCGGTAATAACAAAGCTGATCTCCTGGCCTTCATACTTCGCCAGGTTCTTCTCATAGGTATCGGATACTAGGCTTGCCGGGATGAATACTCTGGACTCATCTACAACAACGCTTAAGCCGCCGTCCAGAACCTGGGTAACCGGTGCTGTCAGCACTTCCCCGTTCTCGAAAGCCTCTTTCAGACGCTTGCTGCCCTTCTCAGCTGCCAGACGCTTGTAGGTCAGGAGAACCTGTCCCTCGCCGTCGTTGACCTTCAGAACCTTTACTTCCATGGTATCACCTACATGGATAACAGTGGTCAGGTCGATGGGGCTGTTGCTGTACTCATTCTTGGTCAGGATACCGTCGGATTTGTAGCCTATGTTCAAGATGGCTTCATCTTCTTTGACATCAATCACAGTGCCTTCGACAACCTCTCCGTTTCTTATTGTTTTCAGTGAACCTTCAAGCATTTGTTCAAAACTTAATTCTGACATGTTTTTGAACCTCCTCAATAATTTTGTTTGGGGTCGAAGCCCCTGCTGTAATACCTACGCAACGGATGGACTGCGATGTCTTCAAATCCAAATCATCAAGTGACTGTATATAGTAAGTATTTTCACATTCTTTTTTACATATTTCAAATAGCTTCTGTGTGTTGGAGCTGTGACTTCCTCCGATCACTATCATCGCGTCTACATCGGACGCAATTTCCCGGGCTTCGGTCTGACGCTCTTCGGTTGCACTACAGATCGTATTTAAAACAATTATATCATAACCCTTTTTTGAAATAATTTCAACTATATCTTCAAATTTATTGTAGTTAAATGTCGTCTGGGACACAATGCAGAGTTTTTCACCCATCGGCAGGGCAAATTTTTCCGCTTCTTCAAGGGATTCCACCACGTAGGACGGTTTTTCGCACCAGCCACGGATGCCCTCCACCTCAGGATGCTTTGCATTACCGATGATCAGGATGTGGCGGCCGTTGGCTTCTTCCTTCTGGGCGATACGGTGAATCTTTTTCACAAAAGGACAGGTGGCATCCACCAGATTCACGCCCTGCTGTTCCAGAAGCTCATACACCCTTTTCCCCACGCCGTGGGCCCGGATGATGACTGTACCGTCGGTGAGGCTTTTCAGTTCTTCTTCGGAGTTCAGAACTTTTACGCCCTTTTCTTCCAGCTCCTGTACCACGGTTTCATTGTGTA
>CAKROP010000083.1 GCA_934373375.1 uncultured Anaerosacchariphilus sp. | reverse complement strand
TCTGCATTTTTAATATAGAGGTGAAAAGTAATGGATCAGATAAATGAGCAACTTTTAAAGGCTATCGAGATGATGATAGATCAGAAGCTATCGGAGTTGCATTATGATAAAACGCTTGATGGCAAAATTGTGTCCAAGACCGATAAAGGCTATCTTGTCGGAGTTGGCGGCAGAGAGATTGTGGCGAAGTGCAGCAGGAGCTATAGTAATGGCGACGTGGTGCGAGTACACGTTCCACAAAATAATTGGAATAAAGCTTATATTGATTAATTTTCTTAAATTCTTACAGGCCTGTGCGTTCGCATGGGCCTTTATCCCGATGAAAAATAAGGTGTTTTTGAAAATAGATGGGTAATAACAATGTAGGCCATTCGAAAGGGTGGTACTATTAATATAGATGAGGTAACACATATACATGACAAAAAAGAAAACAGATGAAAGAAAGCAACTCAATAATCTATCCCCATATTCAAATGCAGAAATGTTGCAATTTGTGTCCAGTAATGGCATAATTGATTTAGCAGCCGTGCAGCAACAGTTGGAGATGAAAAGAAGAGAGGAGCTATTGGCACAACACCCGTATGCGGTCTGGGAAGATAAAAATGGTGCTTGGAATACTTATTTGCCAGATTTAGAAAAAGGAAGGGTGCGGAAGAAAAAGAAAGATAAGAAAGCACTGGAAGATTTGATTGTCGATTATTGGAATAAAAGCCACACATTTCAGTATAGATACGAGGTGTGGGTGGAACGTCAGAAGGTATGCGGAAGGTCTGATAACACTATCAGTAAATATTTGTCGGATTATAAACGCTTTTTTAAGGGGACGAGTTTTGAACAAAAAGATATTCGATATATAGATGAAGAAGTTATTTCTGCTTTTATCGAAAAGCTTTTTAGTGAAAAAGAAATTCCTTACAGAGCGTTAAAAGGAATGTTTGGATACATGATAGGTGTATTTGACAAATCCATTAAAGACAAGATTATTTCGACAAATCCATGCACCTATGTAGATCTTCCCATATATCATAAGAAATGTAAAGATTCAAACAGAAAGTCGGCGGAAGAAAGAACGTTGTCTGAATTTGAAAGGAAAAAGCTGGTTGAGAAGTTGGAAGCAAAAGGAACGATTGTTCATTTGGCAGTTGAATTTTCGATGCACACAGGGATGCGTGTTGGCGAGATAGCAGGTCTGAAATGGGAAGATGTTGATTTCAGAAACAATGTATTGATGATTCGTCATTCGGAAAAGCGTAGCCAGCTTACAAAAGAATATTTTGTTGAAAAGACAAAAAATTGCAAAGATCGAAAAGTGCCGATTACGTCTGAATTAAAAGCATTGTTGGATCGAATAAAAAAATTTGAAATGCGGACTGGTACATTGGGAGAATTTGTGTTCAGTGATGAAAACGGACGTGTTCATGCTGGGCGAATATCAGATTGTGCGAGAAATAATACAATGACAAGGGATTTTTGCTCTGTTAAAAGTATTCACGCAATCAGACGAACGATAAATTCAAACATGAAGCGTCAAGGTGTACCGACTGTGGTTGCTGCATCAATATTGGGTCATACGGAACGGGTTAATGAAGAAAATTATACTTACGATGTATCAAGTATGACAGAAAAACTGGAGATTCTGGAAAAAGCAAGTAAAATAGGTTGAGTACTTGTTGAGAACTTTTGAGATTTGGGGTTGAAAAAGCCTGTAAAATCAAGGAGTTGTAGCTTTCCGCCGGGTTCAAGTCCCGCTGCCGGCAGGCTCATGAAAAGCTCTGTAAGACTTACGAATGGTTTTACAGAGCTTTTTTCGTGTGAGAATCAGGGAAAAATCCGGCAGCGGGATTTGAACCAGCAGGGATTTCTTCCCGATACCTTGTATAATCCACGCCACCTGTGCTATAATAAAATCTGATCTGCGAGCCGTGGAACCTTATGCAGTCCGCGGCTTTGTTTTATGAAAGAACGTATATTGCGAAAGGAGGCCCGGCTTATGACCTGCAAAGAAGTAGAACAGATGATTATGCCCTATATCAACGACGAGCTGACGGATAAGCAGCTGGGGCCGTTTCTGGAGCACATCAACGCATGCAAGAGCTGCTATGAGGAGCTGGAGATCTATTACACCATTTACGCGGGCCTGTCCCAGCTGGATGGGGAAAATGAAGGCCGGGATATGCACAATCTTCTACAGGAGGCACTGCACGCGTCAGAGCAGCGGGTGCGGGGACGGGTGCTCCTGAACGTGTATTATGTGGTATCACAGGTGCTGGCCATGGCGGCTCTTGTGGCAATTATCGTGATGGAGATAGTAAAACTATGAGTGAAAAAATACTGCTGGTGGACGGACACAGCATCATCAACCGCGCCTTTTACGGCGTAACTGATCTGACCAATTCGGAAGGACTTCACACCAATGCCATTTACGGATTTCTGAATACCTTATTTAAGGTGCTGGACGAGGAAAAGCCCGATTATCTGACTGTGGCCTTCGATGTGAAGGCGCCAACCTTCCGGCATCAGATGTACGATGCCTATAAGGGCACCAGAAAACCCATGCCGGCGGAGCTTCATGAGCAGGTGCCGGTGCTGAAAGACGTGCTGCACGCCATGGGCATTGCGACCATGGAAAAGGCCGGTCTGGAGGCGGACGATCTCCTGGGAACCGTGGCGAAACGAAGCGAGGCCCGGGGCATGGAGGTGGCGGTACTGTCCGGCGATCGGGATCTTCTGCAGCTGGCCACCGAGCACATCCGTATCCGTCTGCCGAAGACCAAAGGCGGCGTGACTGAGACGGAGAATTACAATACCCAGGATGTCATTGATAAATATCAGGTAACGCCGCTCCAGATCATTGAGCTGAAGGCCCTGATGGGCGATTCTGCCGACAATATCCCCGGCGTTCCGGGCATCGGCGAGAAGACCGCCACGAACCTGATCATTCAGTACGGCAATATCGAAAACGCCTACGCCCATGTGGAGGAGATCAAGCCCAACCGGGCGAAAAACGCGCTGCAGGAGCATTATGACATGGCGGTCATGAGCAAGGCGCTGGCCACCATCAATATCGACTGCGATTATGATTACGACTGGGACAGGGCGAAGCTGGGCAATATCTACACCCGGGAAGCCTACGCCCTGATCAAGCGGTTGGAGTTCAAAAATATGTTGTCCCGTTTTCAGGTGGACGCCCCGGCCAACGATAAGATCGAGAAAACCTTCCGAATGATCGAGGACTTCGGCGAGGCGGATCAGGTGCTGAATAAAGCGGCAGCCGCGCTCCGTCTGGCCTTTGCCATTCACCGGGAGGGCGGTGAAATACTGGCTCTTTCCCTGACCCTGTCGGAGAAAGAGACATACGTGATTCCGGTGGCGGGTTTTGTGACCGCAGACTGGCTGCTGGGCCGTCTGGGTGAGATCTTCGCGAAGGTACCGGAGATCGCGACCCTGAAATTAAAAGAAGAGTTAAAGTGCCTGGCAGCCCATGGCGTAACTGTGGACAATGAGCAGCAGGGCGCGTTTCTGGACGCGGAGATCGCGGCCTATCTGCTGAATCCTTTGAAGGACAGCTACGCCTATGAGGAGCTGGCCAGGGAGTATGCGGGCCTTACGATTCCCTCCTATGCAGAACTATTTGGTAAGGATAAACTAACGAAAGTGCTGGAAGAAAAGACCGGGGCCTTCCGTATCTACGGCGGCTACGCTTCCTACGTTTTATATCAGTCCATGCCGGTGTTACTGGCGCATTTACAGGAGACAGGCATGGAAGATCTGTACCGGACCATGGAAATGCCGCTGGTCTGGACTCTCTTTGGCATGGAGCAGGAGGGAGTCCGTGTGGACGCGCAGGCTCTGAAGAGCTACGGCGACGAGCTGGCTGTCCGTATCGGCGAGCTGGAGACCCGGATCTATAAGGAGGCCGGGGAGACCTTCAATATCAATTCTCCCAAGCAGCTGGGCGTCATTTTATTTGACAAGATGGGACTGAAGGGCGGCAAAAAGACCAAGACAGGCTATTCCACTTCCGCTGAGGTGCTGGAGAAGTTAGCCCCGGAGTGCCCGTTTGTGGCGGACATTCTGGAATACCGGCAGCTTACAAAGCTCAAATCCACCTACGCGGACGGTCTGACGGCTTACATCGGCCCGGATGAGCGGATTCACACCACCTTTCAGCAGACCATCACGGCCACTGGCCGCTTAAGCAGCGTGGAGCCGAATCTGCAGAACATTCCGATTCGCATGGAGCTGGGACGGCAAATTCGTAAGGTCTTTATCCCGAAAGAGGGCTGTGTGCTGGTGGACGCGGATTATTCCCAGATTGAGCTGCGTGTGCTGGCCCACATGTCCGGCGATGAAAATCTGATTCACGCCTACCGGGAGGCCCAGGACATCCACCGGCTGACTGCGTCCCAGGTGTTCCACATCCCCTTCGACGAGGTGACGGATCTCCAGCGAAGAAATGCCAAGGCTGTCAACTTTGGTATCGTATATGGTATCAGCTCCTTCGGCCTGTCCCAGGATTTGAGTATCTCCCGGAAAGAGGCCCAGGAGTATATTCAGAAATATTTTGAGACCTATCCGAAGATTAAGGAATTCCTGGATTTCTGTGTGACGGAGGCCAGAGAAAAAGGCTATGCCCGGACCATGTTCGGACGCAGACGTCCCATGCCGGAGCTGAAGTCCTCGAACTTCATGCAGCGCTCCTTTGGCGAGCGGGTGGCCATGAACGCGCCGATTCAGGGAACGGCGGCGGATATTATTAAGATCGCCATGATTCGCGTGGATCAGCGGCTGAAAGCCGAGGGCTTAAAGTCCCGCCTGCTTTTGCAGGTACACGACGAGCTTCTGATCGAGGCTTATACGGAAGAACTGGACGCGGTGGAACAGATCCTGTCCGAGGAAATGGAAGGTGCGGCAGAGCTTTCTGTTCCGCTGGAAATTGATATGAAGCAGGGAGAAAACTGGTACGAGGCGCATTAAGATGAGAGTAATCGGAATTACAGGCGGCGTGGGAGCCGGAAAAAGCGCGATTTTGAAGTACCTGACGGCCATTTCGGGCGTACGGGTGGTGGAAGCCGACGAGGTGGGCCACCTTCTGATGGAGCCTGGTATGGAGTGCTTTGAGAAGATCCGGGCGCATTTCGGGGAGCGTGTGCTCACCCCGGACGGACAGCTTGACCGGGCCGCCGTGGCAAAGATTGTGTTTGCGGATAAAAAGGAACTGGATTGGCAGAATGAGCTGATGCATCCGGCCATCAAAAACTGGATCCGCCGGGAAATCGAGAAGGAACGGCAGCAGGGTGCGTGCGCACTTTTTGTAGTAGAGGCAGCATTGCTCATCGAGGATCATTATGAGGAACTCTGCGAAGAATTCTGGTATATCTACACAGAACCGGAGATTCGAAGGGCGAGACTTAAGGAGTCCAGAGGCTATTCGGACGAGAAGATAGATGCCATTTTCCGGAAACAGTGTACGGACGCGGAATTCCGGGTCCACTGCGCACAGGTGATCGACAACAACAGCACGAAAGAGGCTGTTTATGAGCAGGTGGATATACTGCTGGGAAAACTTGGAATTCACAAAACGCATCAGGAATCCGGGACATTCCGGTAACCGTACAAGGTTATCCGGACAGAATCGTGATACATGACAGAAGGATAAAAAGGAGCAAGAAAGTAACATGAGACTATGCAGCATCGCCAGCGGCAGCAGCGGCAACTGTATTTACATAGGTTCGGAAGAACACCATATTTTGATTGACGCGGGCATCAGCGGAAAACGGGTGGAGGCGGGACTCAATAACCTGGAGCTGACCGGAAAGGATCTGGACGGCATTCTTCTGACCCATGAACATTCCGACCATATCAAGGGTCTGGGCGTTCTGTCCCGCAAATACGGTGTACCGATTTACACCACGCCGGGCACCGCGGAGGCCGTAAAGGCCATGACAAACCTGGGCAGGATTGACGGAGAGCTGTTCCACGAAATTCATGCGGATGAGGATTTCATCCTCGGGGATCTGACCATTTCCCCCTTCCGCATCTCCCACGATGCGGCGGAGCCGGTGGCTTACCGGGTGGCCTGCGGGGAAAAAAAGATGGCGGTAGCCACAGATCTTGGCGTTTATACCGATTATACTATTGACCATTTGAAGGATCTTGATGTATTATTGCTTGAGGCGAACCATGACATTCATATGCTTCAGGTGGGCGCGTATCCCTATTATCTGAAGCAGCGCATCGCAGGCGATCGGGGACACTTATCCAACGAGTCCGCCGGAAAGCTTCTGGGCCAGGTGCTTCATGACAACATGAAGGCCGTATTCCTGGGACATCTCAGCAAGGAAAATAATTATGCGGAGCTGGCCTATGAGACCGTGAAGCTGGAGCTGATGCTGAATGAAAGCCCATACAAACCGGGCGATTTCCCCATGTGGGTAGCGAGCCGGGATGAACAGTCAGAATGCGTAGCAGTCTAACGAGACAAAGGAGGATATTATGAAAAGAAGCATTATCACCGTAGTAGGCAAAGATACCGTCGGCATTATCGCAAAAGTGTGTACTTATCTTGCAGAAAATCAGGTCAATATCCTGGATATTTCCCAGACTATTGTACAGGGCTATTTCAACATGATGATGATCGTGGATACCGGAAAAGTGGAATCCTTCGAGAAGCTGACCGGTGAACTGGCTGCCCTCGGCGAAGAGATCGGCGTAGTCATCAAGTGCCAGCAGGAAGAAATCTTCGACAAAATGCACCGCATCTAACCGGGAAAGGAGCCGCTTTTCATGATTAATTTATACGAAGTAAAAGAGACTAACCAGATGATTGAGCAGGACAATCTGGATGTGCGTACCATCACCTTAGGCATCAGCCTGATGGACTGTATCGACTCCGATCTCGACCGTCTGAATCAGAAGGTTTATGATAAAATCACAACCACAGCCAAAGATTTGGTAAAAGTTGGAAAAGAAATCGAATGCGATTACGGCATTCCCATTGTAAATAAGCGAATTTCTGTCACCCCCATCGCCATCATCGGCGAGGCGGCCTGCAAGAAGCCGGAGGATTACGTGACTCTGGCCGTGACTCTGGATAAAGCGGCCAAAGAGGTGGGCGTGAACTTCATCGGCGGCTATTCCGCTCTGGTATCCAAGGGCATGACCAAGGGCGAGGAGAACCTGATTCGATCCATACCGGAGGCTCTGGCGAAGACGGAACGTGTCTGCAGCTCCATCAATGTGGGCTCCACGAAAACGGGTCTTAATATGGACGCGGTACGCCTGATGGGTGAAATGGTGGTACAGACCGCCGAGTATACCAAGGAGCAGGATTCCCTTGGCTGCGCCAAGCTGGTAGTATTCTGCAATGCGCCGGATGACAACCCGTTCATGGCGGGCGCATTCCACGGCGTGACCGAGGCAGACGCCATCATCAATGTGGGCGTCAGCGGACCGGGCGTAGTAAAGCATGCGTTAAGTAAAGTGCGCGGTGAGAGCTTTGAGGTGCTCTGCGAGACCATCAAGAAGACTGCCTTCAAGGTAACCCGTGTGGGTCAGCTGGTAGCCCAGGAGGCTTCCAGACGTCTGGGTATCCCCTTCGGTATCATCGACCTTTCTCTGGCTCCGACCCCGGCCATCGGCGACAGCGTGGCGGAGATTCTGGAGGAGATCGGCCTGGAGCGCTGCGGCGCGCCGGGAACCACGGCAGCCCTGGCCCTGTTAAATGATCAGGTGAAGAAGGGTGGCGTCATGGCATCCTCCTATGTGGGCGGCTTAAGCGGAGCTTTCATTCCGGTCAGCGAGGATCAGGGTATGATC
>CAKROP010000082.1 GCA_934373375.1 uncultured Anaerosacchariphilus sp. | reverse complement strand
AAAAGGGACTGCCGGTCTGAGGTGAGCGATGAGCACACAGCAGAAGTTGGCAGTCCCTTTCACTATATTTGCCCGTGTCCTCAGGGCATCCAGGTACACCCGCAGGGTGTTTCACTATATTTGCCCGTGCGAAACTTTATTTCCCGGAAAAATAGATTCTTGTCTCGTCCCGGATCACATCAGCCAACAAAAAAAGTGACAACAGATTCGGCAGCGCCATCAACGCATTCAGCAGATCTGAAATCTGGAAAATCATCGTAAGCTCCAGCACCGGCGCAAACACCAGCGTAAAAATCCAGCAGAGCCGATACGGGAACAATGCTTTCGGCCCGAACAGATATGTAAGACAACGCTCCCCGTAAAAGGACCAGCCCAGAACCGTAGCGTAGGCGAAAGTCAGGATGCTAAAGCCAAGCACCGGCTGTCCGATAACCGGAATGGCGGAGAAGGCCTGCCAGGTAAAATCGCTGCCGGAGAGTGCAGGTTCAGAGAACAGAAGCCAGGGTTCCCGGGCCAGCAGATGACTTACGATAACCAGTCCGGTGATGAGACAGACCACCACCGTGTCCCAAAAGGTGGCGGTGGATGCTATGAGGGCTTGCCGAACCGGCTGGGAACAGCGGGCAGCTGCGGCGGCCAGCGGCGCGCTGCCCATCCCGGCCTCATTGGTGAACAGTCCCCGGGCGATTCCATAACGGGCCGCCAGCAGGATACCGGAGCCTGCCATGCCACCGGAGACAGCCCGGGGCGTGAAAGCGCATTTAAAAATGAGATGAAAGGTCGGCAGAAGGAAAGTGTGATTGGCGATAAGAATCACAAGGCAGCCCAGCAGATAAAACAGGGTCATAAAAGGCACCAGCTTTCCGCAGACCCGGGAGACAGCCCGCCCACCGCCGAAGATCACCAGGCAGGTCAGAAGCCCGACCGTGAGTCCTGTGAAAATGGGCGGAACCGGAAGCGTATCTGCCATGGCGTGTACCTGCACCGCGCAGCCGATACCAAAGGAAGCCAGCACGCCGCAGACCGCGAACAGGACGGCGGCAAATTTTCGGCGCAGCCCGTACTCCAGAACATACATGGGTCCGCCCGCAGGCTGTCCGTCCGGGGCGTACACCCGGAACTTAAGAGAGAGCAGCGCCTCCCCATAGGTGGTTGCTATCCCGAAGAAACCGGTGATCCAGCACCAGAATACCGCTCCGGGTCCGCCGAGCGCCACAGCCGTCCCCATGCCGACGATATTTCCGACGCCCAGACTGGAGGCCAGAGCCGTGGCCAGAGAAGCAAAGGGCGAAAGTCCGCCGTCGCCATTTCCCGTCTCCGAGCCCACTGCGGCGTCCGGCGTCAGCGACAGCCGGATAGCCAGAGGAAGCTTCCGCTGAATCAGTCCCGTCTTCCAGGTCAGAAAAAGGTGCGTCCCGAATAAAAGTAGGATCATAGGAAGCCCCCAGAGGCAGTTGTTCAAAGCTTCCACAATTGCACAGAAAGTTGACATAAGATAGCTACCTGAAGAAAAAATCTGATGTATTATATGAAGAGCTGGAAAAATTATGCGAAAATGCGGCAACTTATCCTATACATCATGCTGTGAAATTTGATACAATAGGGATAAGTTCGAGATAATTTACAAAATTTTAGTTTTGAAAATACGGAGGTGAACCCCATGTACGGATGCCCAAACTGCGGCAGCGAGCTGTTGTATGATATTAAGCTTGGCAGGCTGAAATGCGGAAGCTGCCGCAGCAGCTTTGACGTGGATTCAATCAAGCGCGAAAAGGACGCGGAACAAGATCTGTACGAGATCCAGGCCTTTCGCTGCCCCCAGTGCGGCGGTGAAATCTACACCAATGATCATACCATCGCGGGCTTTTGCAGCTATTGCGGCGCGTCTGCGGTGTTGCAGCAGAGGACGGAGCAAATCAAAGTTCCGTTCCGCATTTTCCCATTTACTGTGGATAAGAAGGACTGCCGGAAACGGTTCCAGGAATTTATCGCCAAGTGCTCTTATGTGCCGGAGGAATACAAGAATCCGGAGGCCGAACATGAATTTCGCGGTATCTATGTGCCCAGTCATTCCTACGAGGCGGAGGCCGGGGGCGCATATCAGCTGAAGGGAAAGACCACCACTTATACCGGTAAGAAAAAAGGAAAGCGGCACTATACGGTAAAGGAATGGAATATGAACATCGACGCCTCGGGTAAAGTGAGCGATATCACCCATGCGGCGTCCTCATCCTTCCCGGACGAGCAGAGCGAGTGGATTCAGGACGGAATAGACCGGGGTGGCGGACGGCTTTTCGCGCCGGGCTTTCTCTGCGGTTTCTACGCGGATACCGCCGATGTGCCGCCGGAGGTCTACGAGCCCTACGCCCGGGCGGTGGCGGGCCAGCAGCTGGAAAATCAGCTCAATGATAATCTGGCCGGTATGGAAGTTACCCGTGCCACCCAGGAACCGAATCTTCATATCCGGCATGCAGGCGACGTGCTGAAGCCGGTCTGGTTCATGTCCTACCGGAACGGTGGACGTGTGGCTTACGCAGCAATCGAGGGCCGGAATAAAAATATCAGCTGCGACGTGCCGGTAGATCAGAAGAAATTTACGAAAGTATCTCTGATTATTGCAGCCATACTGTTCGTGGTGTTCAGCCTGTTTCAGGATCTGATGTTTACGGCGAAGACCATGCTGGGTATTACGGCGCTGTTTAACATGGTGCTGTGCCTGCTCTGGCATTCCAACATTCAAAAGCTGTACCGGCGTGAGATTGAGCGGGAATATAAAGTAAAGAAGAAGCATCGGAAAAAGCATCTGAACAACGATAAATGGCGGGTAACTCTGATTGTAGTGGCCTGCATTATCGGAGCGCCCATCGCAATTTTCCTGCTTGCCTTTATCATAGTCATTTTCAGCGATACCGCCTACATAGAGAGCAGCAAGTCACTGAAGGTATTTTTGGCGCTGGTTTCGGCGGCGTTCCAGCTGGTAATTTTGCTGAAGGATATGCCGAAGCGGACGAAGCTCTGGAAAAATCGGACCCGGACCCTTCCGGCAGACGGGATTTGCCTGTTTGTGACGCTGCTGCTTGGGGTGACAGCTTATGTAAACCCGGTGGAGGACCTGTGGTATTACGGAGCGATTATGGCGGCTTTCGGCGTAGATATCCTGATGCTATTGGAAATCATCCGAGACTACAACCTGAGCTGTTCCCGGCCTATGCCGCAGTTCGAGCTTTATAAAGGAGGGCATAACCGTGAGTAGAATGAGAGAGAAAAAGAGCCTTCTTTGTAAAACAGGAATTGTGTGCGCGGTGATTTTGGGCGTCGGGCTCGGTAGTTTTTTCGTGGAAAGAATGTTAGCGGAAACAGCTGCGAAACAGGCGCAGACGTCTAAGGCAGAGGTGACAGAAAAGCAGATCCCATCCTTAACAGCTACAGACGGTACCGGCCTCACCCGTAATCCTGACGAACCGGAATATTATGACGGCCTGGGTTACGACATCATTTACCGGGACAAGGCAGAACTGGTGGGAGACGACGAAAAAGAGGCGGTTCTGGCCAGCATGGAGCCCATCTCCGAGTACGCCAACGTCATTTTCTATACCACGGACGAATATGAAGCTTCCGACACGGCGACGGTCTGCGAGAAGATCTGCGCGGGTTACTATGGCAGCTCCAAGAAAGCGCCGGTGGTCATGTTCACTATCGACATGTATAACCGGGAAATCTATCTGTACTGCACCGGTCCCACCCGCCACGTTATCCGGAACCGGGACGCCAACTCCATTACGGATAATATCTACCGCCTGGCCAGTGCCGGACGCTACGACGACTGCGCCATCGGAGCCTTCGAGCAGTGTCAGCGTCTTCTCACCGGCAGCAGTATCCGGCGGCCCATGCAGCGTATCAACAACCTGTTCCTGGCGATTATCCTGGGCTTTCTGCTCAATTACCTGTACCTGCGCATATCGCGGAGCATGACGGCGAGCAAAGAAAAATGGAACGCGAAGCCCTTCGAAACCAATAAATTCACCCTGAAGACCACGAAAGAGTGTATACGCACCTACACCTATACCGAATCCGAAAGCTCCGGATCCGGCGGCGGTGGCGGTGGCGGCTTCAGCGGCGGCGGAGGCAGCTCCGGAGGAGGCGGAGGCAGTTCAGGAGGCGGTCACAGCTTTTAAGCGGAGATAAGATAGAAATGATACCCTGGCAGAAAGTGCTGGTTGACAGACACTTTCTGCCGGGGTAATTTTTATAGCAGAAAATGAAAAAGATAAAATTCTCAAAACTTTTTATAAAAGCGTGCCGTCTAATAGATAGAAATGGAAAAATAGGAAGGAGAGCGTAACGAAAGATGAACACACCGTCTTTACAGCAAAAAGTGGAAGACCAGATCCTGGACAGCTACGAAGCCATGTACCGGCTGGCCTACACTTACGTAAGAAACGAAGAAGACGCCCTGGACATCGTACAGGAAAGTGTATATAAAGCCATAAAAAATGCGTCCAAGGTGCAGCAGGAGAGCTATATCCGCACCTGGCTCTGGCGCATTGTGATGAATACAGCCGTGGATTACATCCGCAGCCGGAAAAATGAGATAGAACTGGATGCGGCAGGCGAGACCGGCAAAGAGGATACCTATCAGGACTTTGATACCCTGGAGGCCTTGAAAATTCTGAATGAGCGGGAAAAAGCAGTGGTGATCTTAAGGTTTTTCGAAGATCAGAAGCTGGACGACATCGCCCGTATTCTGCACGAAAATACGAACACCGTCAAAACCATATTGTATCGGAGCCTGAAGAAGCTCCGGGTTCAATTAACGGAAGGAGAGCTGCTCTATGAAGGATGAGAGGTTAGATAAAATGAATCAGGAATACCATGAGATTTCCATTCCCGCAGAGCTGAGACAGCGCGTAGAGACAGGCATCCGGGAAGCAAAAAAAGATATGGAAACGGAACGACAGACCACCATAGAAAGGAAGAAAAAGCCCATGGAAAAGAAAAATAATAAAATGATTACCTTTGCAAAAACCGTCGGAGGAGCGGCTGCAGCCGCACTGATTGCCATCACAGTTATGGCCAATTCCGGAGCAAGCATCGCCCACGCCATGGCGAAAATACCGGTCATCGGAGCCATCGCGGAGGTGGTAACCTTCCGGGAATATCAGGATACCAGCAAAAATATGAGCGCCAACGTCAAAGTGCCCGAGGTAGAAGTGAAAAATGAAGACGGTACCGTCAATCAGGAAAGTACCGACGCCATTAACAAAAGCATCCAGGATTACACCGATGAAATCATCGCCCAGTACAGGGAAGATGTAGAGGCTGCAGACGGCGAGGGTCATCAGGAAGTCAGCCTGGATTATAAGGTGATCACAGATACGGACCGCCTCTTCTCCATCCGCTTTGACAAGCTGGTAGTCATGGCCAGCGGCGAAGAGACTGTAAAAATCTACCATATCGACAAGCAGACCGGTAAGATGATTAGCTTGAGCGGTATCTTCAAGGAAGGAACCAACTTTATTGACCCCATCAGCAATAACATTAAAGAGCAGATGAAGGAGCAGATGGCTGCAGATGAAAGTGTAATGTACTGGCTGAACAGCGATACTCCGGAGTGGGATTTCCAGTCCATCACCGCAGACAGTACCTTCTATATCAACGAGGATGGCAAGCTGGTCATTGTTTTCAATGAAGGCGATGTGGCGCCGATGTCCATGGGCAGCGTGGAATTTGTGATTCCCACCGAGGTGATTCAGGATATTGTGCAGGATGGGTTCGTGCAGTAAAAGAGTATAAACAATATCCCCTGTAGCGATGCAGGGGATATTTTTTATACGCATGCACTTTTGAAAGTATTAAATACAAAGTGTGTTATCAAAACAGGATAACAGAATGGAGGCTCAATGCAGATAAAGTCGTTTTTCTACAAAATCGATCTGGTCGGCGGTGATACGATGCGCCTGTTCCAGATCCCGTTTCTTCATGGCTGCCGCAAGCTGAATATGCATATCGAGAGAATTCTCCAGATTAGAACGTCCGTCTATCAGGAGATCTCTGCGAAGCCGGTTAAATACATTTTCAAGGGCAGAGACGAGATATACATTTTTCGTGAGCCTGGCGATAGAAAGATGAAAAGTCAGGTTCAGCACATGATATTGGTTATAGAAATCCGGATCGTCCGGATCGATTTTCTGATTGGCCAGTTCAGAGATTTTGTCCAGTTCAGAGTCGGAAGCAAATCGTATCGCATATTCTACGGCCCCGCATTCCAGAATGGAGCGGTACTGGCAGAGCTGTTGCAGCTCGGAGAACGAAAGCTTGCGGATGAGATAGCCCTTCCTTGGAATCTTATCGAGGATTCCTTCCTGGCACAGGGTATTTAATGCTTCCCTTGCAGGGGTCCGACTTACCTGAAAGCGTGCGGAAACTTCTGCTTCTGTAATAAAATGCTCGTCATAAACAAAATTATTAATGTCATTTCGAAGCTGTTCCAGAATCGTCTCCGTGGTGGAAAGATTTTTCTGATTCAAAGTCAATGCCATAGCTCTACTTCTCCTAAATTCCTTAATAAACAGATGAATGAATTTAAATTTATTATAAAGGTATTTCAGACAAGTATCAATGGGAGAACAGAAAATTTCAGAAAACCTATTGACCACTATGTATTTCTGTGATATACATGTGATATACATATATGAACGAAATCACAAACTTATGTAGAGGGTTTTTCATAGCAGAAGAAAGGGATAACTTTAATGAAACGAATATTACTGATCCTGACAGGCGGAACCATTGCATCGGTAGATACGGACGAGGGTCTCCGCCCGGGGATTACCCCGGAAGATCTCCGGAAAAGTCTTGCAGAGATCACGGATTTCTGCGAGATTGAGATTCTTCCGTTGCTGAACGTGGACAGCACCAATATTCAGCCGGAGCACTGGCAGATGATTGAAAAGGCTGTAGAAGAAAACTTCGACAGTTATGACGGTTTTGTAATCACACACGGGACGGATACCATGGCATATACGGCTGCGGCTCTGTCCTACATGATTCAGAATCCGCATAAGCCCATCGTGATCACAGGTTCTCAAAAACCGCTGGTGAAAACCATCACCGATGCGCGCAAGAACTTGAGAGACAGCTTTCGCTTTGCCTGTGAGGAAAATGTCAATGGTGTCTATCTGGTATTTAACGGCGAAGTGATTCTGGGGACCCGGGCCCGTAAGGTCCGATCTAAGAGCTTCAATGCCTTTGACAGCATCAACTACCCGATAGCGGCTTTCGTGGACAATGACCGGGTGGTGCGATACGTGGAGCTGAAGGGCGAAGATAAGCCGGTCAGTTTCTCGCAGAAGCTGGTACCGAAGGTTTTCTTATTAAAACTGGTACCGGGGATCAAGCCGGATATTCTGGATTACATTGGGGATAATTATGACGCGGTTATCATTGAGAGTTACGGTGTAGGCGGCATTCCCTTTGCGGATGAGCGGAATTTCCTGGATAAGCTGGAAAGCCTGACATGGAAAAATTGTATTGTGGTGATTGCGACGCAGGTTATGCTGGAGGGCAGTGATGTGGAGCTCTACGAGGTGGGCTTTAAGGCGATGTCGCGCTATCATCTGTTGCAGGCTTATGATATGACGACGGAGGCGCTGGTGGCGAAGCTGATGTGGCTGCTGGGGAAGGGGTATGATTTTGATACCTTTCAGAGGGAGTTTTATGCGCCGGTGGCGAATGATCTGTTGCGGGGGCAATGATAGGATAATGAGATGAGAAAGATGGGGAGTGGCTGCAGTGGGCAGCACTCCCTGATTGATTATGTTAGTTAGGACGGACGGGCAGGG
>CAKROP010000081.1 GCA_934373375.1 uncultured Anaerosacchariphilus sp. | reverse complement strand
GCCGAGGGTAGTTCCTTTTGCGTATACGAAATCACCGTCTACAGCCACGTCCAGGGGATCCTGCGCGAAATCAATGGCGCAGTCTGGCTCTTTCTCGCACACCATATCCAGATGTCCCTGGATGATGACGGTGGGGGCGTCCTCGTAACCTGCGGAAGCCTCTTTAACGATGACCACATTGTTGAACTCGTCCCGGGACGCGGAAAGTCCACGCTTCTTCGCAAACTCCATACAATACTCTGCCGCTCCTGCTTCATTTCCCGAACCTCTCGGAATCTGTGTCAGATCCTCAAAATACTCAAATACCTTCTTCGGCTCTAATCCTTCTAAAACTCGCATATTGTTCCTCCTTGCTCTCATATAGATTTCTATGAGAAAAAAAATTATTTCTATGACTGTCAGTCTGATCTTACTTGCTTTTTTGCTGCTGGCTCCGGTACAGGCCGCTGCAGCTTCCTCGGAAGGACTGCTGCTGTGGTTCCACACCCTGCTGCCAATGCTGCTCCCCTTTTTTATTCTCTCCCGGCTTCTGATCGCCCTGGACGGGGTCTCTGGCGTCACCCGGCTCCTTGCGCCCCTGGCACGGAGCTTTTTCGGACTCTCTCCGAACGGCTCTTTCTGCCTGCTGACGGGCTTCCTGTGCGGATACCCTGTGGGAGCGAAGATCTCCGCCGATCTGGTCCGGGAGAACCGTATCACACCCGAAGAAGGCGCGTACCTGCTTACCTTTACCAATAACCCAAGTCCCGCCTTTCTCACCGGCTACTGTCTGACGGAAGCGCTGAGGCTGCCGGAGCGTATCCCTGTTTCCCTTCTGCTGGTCTATGGCGCGCCGCTCCTCTATGCGGCGCTGACCCGTCACGGGCAGACCTTTCCGGATCTATCCATAGAAAAAAAGACATCCGGATCTCAAATCAGCTTCAAAATCGTGGATGCCTGTATCATGGACGGCCTGGAAAATATCCTGAAGCTCGGCGGCTATCTCATCCTGTTCTCCATGCTGGCAAAGCTGCTGCTTCTCCTTATCGGCTCCCTGCCGCTGTGTTCCTGCCTGACCGTCGGCCTGCTGGAAATCACAAACGGGATTGCCCTGACCGCCGCGTCACCGATCCTTACCAGGCGCGCCGCCTGGGCGCTGTCGCTCTTTATCGTTTCCTTTGGCGGTCTGTCCGGTGCTGCACAGACGGAAAGCATGCTGCAGGGAACCCGGCTTTCGGTTTCAGATTATCTGAAAGCCAAAGCCGGTACGGCCCTGCTCACCGCCTGCTTCGCCATTCTGTATCTTGGACTTACTGATCTTCCTTTGGCGCTTCCTCTTCCGGCTGTTCTGTTGAGATAGCCGGTCCTAACTCTGCCCGGTTGCTTGCCAGAATCTCGTTGAAATTATTCAGAGAGTTCATCATAGATTCATAGCGTGCTGCGTGTCCTTCCATAGTCTGGCGAACCAGATTCTGCAGATTGCCCAGCATATCGTCGGTGTAGCGCATGGCCTGCATACGGAAGTTATTGGCTTCGATGGTGGCTGCATCCAGACGCTTCTGTGCCTCTGCTTCCGCGGCTGCCATAATTTCATTGGCCTGTACATACGCCTGCTGCATGATCTCATGCTCGTTGATCAATTCGGTCGTATGTATATTGGCCTCCTTGATAATCGCGTCTGCCTTCGCCTGGGCGTCCGCCAGAATGGCGTCCCGGTTAGCCAGCACTTTCTGATAACGTTTGATCTCCTCCGGAGTCTTCATGCGAAGCTCCCGCAGCAGCTCTTCAATCTCCTCTTTATTGACAATGATATTCGTCTTTGATAATGTCTGCGGCTTGCAGCCGTCAATGTACTCCTCGATCTCCTCGATGATCTGTTCGATCTTGCTGCTCATAAAACCGTTCTCCTCTCTATTTCCATTTTAGTTACGCGTAACGCTCCTTCATCCGCTCCCGGATTTTTTCTTCCACATAGGGCGGTACAAAAGCGGAAATATCGCCGCCGAAGGCTGCCACCTCCTTGACCGTCGTAGAACTAAGGTAAGCGTATTCCAGGCTGGTCGTAAGAAACAGCGTATCCAGATCCGGACTCATGATCCGATTGGTCTGGGCCATCTGCAGCTCATAATCGAAGTCCGTGATCGCCCGCAGGCCGCGCACGATAATATGGGCTTCGCATTCCTTCGCAAAATCTACCAGAAGTCCCGTAAAGGAGCGAATCTTGATATTCGGATATTCCTTTGTGACTTCTTCTAACATCTTAACACGTTCTTCCACAGAAAACAACGGAGTTTTGGCACGGTTGTTTAAGACACCCACCACCAGCTCGTCCACGATCCGGGAAGCGCGGACAATCACATCCAGATGTCCTTTCGTCACCGGGTCAAAGCTTCCTGCATAAATTGCTCTAATCATTCGTCATCCTCATCCATCTCGATAAAGAGATGCTTATTCGTCTTGTATTTTTTCACCTTGCGGATCCGGTAGCCCAGATCTTCAATCCAGTCTGTCTCTTCATTCAGCGACGCCTCCAGAATAATGGTTGTATCGGCAGTCATCAGGCTGGAATTTTGAAGGTAACCAAGTACATCCCGCTCCAGTCCCTTTCCATAGGGCGGATCCAGGAAAATGATATCGAAGGGCTCTTCGCCCTCCAGCACCCGAAGCGCTCCCAAAGCGTCCATAAAAAATACCCGCGCCCGGTCATCGAGCTTCGTAAAGACCAGATTGTCGCTGATGCAGTCATAAGCCTTCCGGTTATTTTCCGCAAAGGCCGCGAAATCCGCACCCCGGCTTAAGGCCTCGATACCGATAGCTCCGCTTCCGCCAAAGAGATCCAGAAACCGGCAGCCCGGGATCTCCGGCTGCAGTATGTTAAATAAAGTTTCCTTAATTCGATCGGTGGTCGGTCTGGTATCCAGCCCCTCAATGCATTTCAGCGGCATACTCCGGGCTGTTCCTGCTATTACTCTCATGTATTACCCCCTTACCTGGCCATGGCCGGTAATCTCGTATTTGTAAGAAGTAAGCGCCACAAGACCCATGGGACCTCTGGCGTGCAGCTTCTGGGTACTGATGCCGATCTCCGCGCCAAAGCCGAACTCAAAGCCGTCCGTAAAGCGGGTCGAAGCATTTACATAGACTGCCGCTGCATCCACTTCCTTTAAAAACTTCTCTGCATGTTCCTGATTTTCTGTGATAATTGCTTCGGAATGTCCGGTATTATAACGATTGATATGGGCAATGGCTTCCTCTACAGTATCTACGGTCTTCACAGAAAGAATGTAATCCAGATACTCCGTACCCCAGTCTTCCTCTGTTGCTGCCGTCATAGGAACTGTTTCTCTGGCTGCTTTATCTCCGCGAAGCTCCACTTGCTTCTCCTGAAGCTTCTTTGCCAACAGAGGCAGAAATGTGTCTTTCACCTTACGGTTCACCACCAGAGACTCGCAGGCATTGCAGACGCCAATGCGCTGTGTCTTGGCATTGTATACAATATTCACGGCCATCTCGAGATCCGCCGTTTCATCCACATAGATGTGACAGTTACCGGATCCTGTCTCAATGACCGGAATCGTACTGTTGTTGACAACGGTGGCGATTAACCCGGCACTTCCTCTGGGAATCAGCACATCTATGTACCGGTTCAGCTTCATAAAGGCCGCAGCCGTCTCCCGGCTGGTATCCGTCAGAAGCTGGATAGCACTTTCCGGGCAGCCACAGGCTGTTAATGCCTGCTGCAGCACCTCGGTGATGGCCTGATTGGAATGAATCGCGTCGCTTCCGCCCCGCAGCACCACCGGATTGCCGGTCTTGAAGCAAAGTCCGAAGGCGTCCGCAGTCACATTGGGCCGGGCTTCGTAAATGATACCGATGACGCCGAGAGGCACCCGCACCTGACGGATATGCAGGCCATTTTCCGGCACCCAGTCCTTCATGACTTCGCCCACCGGATCCGGTAAGTCCGCAATCTGGCGAAGACCTTCCGCCATGCCCGCGATGCGATCTTCGGTCAATTTCAGCCTATCCAGAAGTCCCGGCTTCATGCCGCGCTCCTGTCCCGCTTCCATATCTTTTTCATTGGCTGCAAGGATCTTTTCCTGCTCGCTTACAAGAAGCTCTGCCGCCTTCAAAAGTACCCTGTCTTTCTCCTCCCGGGTCATGACCCGGAGAATCGGTTCCGCTTCCTTTGCTTTCTGTCCAATACACTCTAATGTCATCTATTTCCTCCCGATTACCCGTTTCTCTGTCACGATTTTCTCCGGACAGATATCAAACGCTTCATAAGGAACGCTTTCTTTTACCTGAAATTCAAAGGCCAGCGCCACTCTGGAAAGCTTCGGATGCGCCTCCAGGAAACGGTCGTAAAAGCCTCCGCCGTAACCGATCCGGTGCCGTTCCTCATCGAAAGCCACGCCAGGCATCAGCATCAGGGCTTTTTCCTCGTCTCCGCTTTCATTTGCCGCGTGCTTTTCGTAAGGCTCCCGGATTCCGTAATACCCCTCCTCCAGATCATTTTCCAGAGAAGTGATATAGAAGAACTTCATATCCTGTCCCAGTACCTTTGGGACAGCCACCCGTTTGCCGTCAGCCCAGGCCGCCCGGATGATATCAGAGGTCTCCACCTCATGCTTACAGTCCACGTAAGCGTAGATCACCTCCGCCTGCCGGTATTCCTGCAGGGTCAGCACCTGATCCCGCACGCCCAGACTCAGCTCATGAATCTGTTCGTCCGTGTGAGCCGCCCGCAGTGCCTTGATCTCTTTTCGCAAGGCCTTCTTTAAAGCTTTTTTAGTTTCCTTTTCTGTTTGCATCATATTTTTCACCCAGATTTACGACGCTGCCGTCCTGCTCCTTAATATCAATATTGTTCAGCTGTCCGCGCAGGTTCATGCGGACGGCCTCGATATATTCCAGGCGCAGAAGCTTCTGCTCCTTCTTTTCCGCATCAGTCAGGCCCTCCGCCTTGGAACGGCGGTACAGCTCGTTGATGCGCGCAATCTTCTGTGGATCCATTTATTTATCTCCTTCCCATCCCGCAAAGGACGCTGCCTGTTCAAAAATATCCTTTGCGTATTCATAGCCATGGTTGTAAAAATCTGTTAATACTTCTGCGTGATTTTCGGTATTCTTGACCACTGGAACCTGAGGCCGGATCACAAAAACATGTCCCCGGTTTTCCAGATCCTCGATAAGTTCCATGGTACGATTGTAATAGTAAGCCCGATATTTGATGGCACGAATCAGATTCGGATACTTCTGATACATGATCTGAGCCATTTTCAGCGTCTTCTTTGCAGGCGCTTTCCGGTAGCCCGCCTGTCTTGTGAGAATGATAACAGGCTTCTTCACCCCGTCGTGCAGGGCCTTGCGAATGGGCACGGAATCCGCCACGCCGCCGTCCACCATAGGAATGCCGTCCACATCCACAATGGGCGATACCACCGGGAGACTGGACGAAGCCCGGCAGATAGTCATCAGCCGCTGCCGGTCGCTTTTCTCCGACAGATACTCAGCCTTGCCGGTCAGAGCGTTGGTAGCTGTCAGAATGCACTCCATGCCGGAAGAAAAGTATGTGTCATAATCAAAGGGAATGATCTTATTGGGAAATATATCAAAGATCAAATCCATGTTAAACAGGCTGTGAGTTTTCACCAAGGACTTGAGGCCCACATAGCTTCCGGCCTCCAGAAAATCAATCGTGCACAGCTTCATCCGGCCCGGCTGGTGTGACGCATAGTCTACTGCATTGCAGGCGCCTGCCGATACGCCGATGACATAGGGCAGATACATGCCCTGTTCCATAAAATAGTCCAGCACGCCGGCTGTAAATACGCCTCTTGTGCCGCCGCCCTCCAGTACCATTCCTGCTTTTTTCATGAAAAATGCGCCTCCAGAAATGTCTTTAAATCAAAGGATTCATCCTTATGTGCCTGAAAGAAAGTGCCGTACTTCTCCCCGTTCACGATTTTGTGAATGACACTCATATCACCGCCATTGGCAATCAGCATATCGGCTCCCGCCGCTGTGGCAAGCTCCGCCGCGATAAGCTTGGTCGCCATGCCGCCGGTTCCCACCGAGCTCACCGCGTCATGCCCCATGCCCATCAGCTCCTCATCCAGATACTCCACAAAGGGCACAAACTCCGCATTCGGGTTTGTGTTCGGGTTATCCGTATAGAGACCGTTGATGTCGGACAGCAGGATCAGAAGATCCGCGTCCACCAGGGAAGCCACAATGGCCGACAGGGTGTCGTTATCACCGTGGAGAATCTCAAAAGTAGAGATACTGTCATTGGCGTTGACGACAGGAATCGCTCCAAGCTCCAGAAGCTCCGCGAAGGTATCCTGGGCATGCCTGCGGTTTTTCAGGTTGATCATGGTGTTGCGTGTCATCAGAATCTGGGCTGCCACCTGATTATATTCAGCGAAAAATTTCTGATAGATCATCATCAGTCTCGCCTGTCCGATGGCTGCGCAGGCCTGCTTCATGGGGATGCTCTCCGGCTTCTCCTGAAGCCCGGCTGCCTTCCTGCCCACGCCGATAGCTCCGGATGTGACCAGAATCACATCCTTGCCCCGGTTATGCAGATCCGACAGCTCCCGCACCAGATGCTCCACCTTGATAAGATCCAGGCTCCCCGTCTCCTTATGAATCAGGGAAGAGGTTCCCACCTTTACCACAATGCGTTTTTTGTTTTTTATCTTTTCTCTGTAGTCTGTATTCATGTCATTTTGTCCTCTGCTTGCAGAGTTACTGTAAACAGTAACTCTTTAACTCACTTAACTTTACACCATAATGGCCGGAATAGCAAGTTTAACTGGAGTAATTCTCCAAGAAATCATAAAGCTCCTGCTCCGTGGCCACGCCCTTCCCGGCCTGTATTTCCTGTCGCAGGGCCTCCGGCAGCAGGGAAACCGGGATATCCGTCGTCTCATACAGGGTGGTTCCGTCTTCCCGGTAAATGTTGACCAGACCGTCGGCTTCTTTTATGAAAAAGCGGAACTCTGCAGGCTCTTCACTTCCGTTTTCTTCCATTTTCACCTGTGTCTTTTTGCCCCCGGACGCAGCGGTGTCCGCCTGCACGCTGTCCCCGGGCGTAGCGGTCTGAGCTTTCGTCAGAAGCTCCAGACTCTCGATCTGCGCCAGCAGCCGCTCCTTTTCCTGCTCCATGGCCCGCTCCGACCTGAGACTACCGGAATAATAGGCCAGTGTCATCAGGAACGCGATCCCGGCCATTGCCGCCAGAAATCGTTTTGCCATAAAAAACCCTCCTTTTTTGAACAGTATGTCCAAAAAGAAGGGTTTTCAATGCACAACTTCTTTTAAATCAGATGGATCTTCTTCAATATGCGAACAATCGTTCTTCCCTTAGGAAAGCTTTTCAGCTCTTCCTCCGTGATGCCATGCAGCAGCAGAACGAAAAACGCATAAATGATTACAGCCAGAATCAGGCACAGCAGCGTAGAAATCCGTACCCCGATTACTTTATGAAGGGGCTGGTACAGAAGCCATACCGCCAGCGCCATAATCAGAGATGACACGCCCGGAATCAAAAAGGTTCGTTTGATCTCCTGATGGTAATCCAGATGCTTCCGGATAGCCGCTCCGTTCAGGATACACATAAGGATGGCGAAGAACATATAGGCCAACACCACACCATAAATATGAAGCCTGCCAAACTGCACCAGACCAATCATCAGGAGCAGATGGGTCACCAGCGCAATCACGGCGTTGCGCACCGGAATCTGCATCCGATCAATACCCTGCAGGATCCCATTCGTCAGGGTAGACAGGCCATAGAAAATGACAGAGGCAGAACCAATCAAAAACAGCTTCGGCGCAATCTCATTGGTATTCCAGGACAGCAGGTCGAGAATGGGCTCGCCAAGCGCAGTCAGACCAAAGGCACTGGGAATGCAGATCATCATGAC